>JAJZLD010000181.1 GCA_021803785.1 Pseudomonadota bacterium
GAACAACCACCCAGCCTGTGCGTGGCCAACCTGGCGCGCTTTCCGGGGCGCATCACCGGCCGCTACAGCTCACCCGTCGCACGTCTGCAACGGGTCGGCAAGATGTGGCGCGCGGTCGCCGCTGACGGCCAGCTGCTCGCCGAAGCACCGGTCGTGGTACTGGCGAACGCCGCCGATGCCAAGCGCCTTGCACTGGCCGACTGGATGCCGCTGCGCGTCGCACGCGGGCAGGTTACGCATCTGCCAGAAGATGCGATTCCCGCGCTCAAGACGGTCGTCTGTGGTCAGGGCTATGCAACCCCTGCGATCGATGGCGTGACCTGCGCCGGTGCGACCTTTTTCGCCGACGACGAGTCGACCCATGTGCGGCTTGGCGACCATCTGGAAAACCTCGACAAGTTGCAGAGGATGCTGCCTGGATTCGCCAAGAACGTACCGATAGATCGCCTCAGCGGCCGTGTCGGGCAGCGACCGGTCTCGCTTGACCGGATGCCGATCGCCGGCGAAATGCCTTCAGTGATGAGTGGCCGCGGTTTCGACATCGCCACCGTACCGCGGCATGCCGGGCTGTACATGCTGTCTGGTTTTGGTGCTCGAGGGTTGGTGTGGTGCTCACTGCTGGCGGAATACGTTGCGAGCCAGATCACCAACGAACCCTCTCCGCTGCCTGATTCTCTGGCCGATCGAGTGGATCCGGCGCGCTTCCTGTTCCGCAAGATCCGCAGCGCTCCGGTCGCCGAAATCTGAACGGTTGCAGCAGCGCGCGCCCTGCTGTGCCGCCCTGATACAGATGTAAGCGCAGGTAAAACCCCTCTTCCAAACGCGAGGCCCAGCGTTATCTTGACTGTACCCCCAACTCAGGAGGCCAGTCATGTCTTCAGTCAGCCCGCAAACGCCCCGCATGCACCCAATGATGTGGATTGCCGCGGGGTCCGTCACCTTATTCAGTTTGGCCGGTATCGGCGCAATGCTTGGCGTGCTGCCGGTGCAGCACAGCACCGCACCGGCCAGTGAAACGATCAAGGCAGAGCAGCCTGCCCCCGCCGTGGCACCTCCGGCCGCGCCGGTCGCCAGCACATCGGCCCCGCTTGTCGCGAGCGCAGAAGCGGCCGCGGAGAAGCCCGCCCCTGAAGCCAAACCTGCAGTAAAACCGGCCCACAAGTCGGCTGCAAGCAAACCACAGGCGCACTACACCGCGGCCAGCGCCCCGCAGAACAAAGAACGCGCGGAAGCCCCGCAAGCGGCGCCTGGTGGTATTCCGACGCATACGCCGGACGCCGCGCCGCGTACTACCCGCGTAGCGCGCTGCGACGATTGCGGTGTGGTCGAAAGCGTGCGAGCCGTCGAACAAGCTGGCGAAGGCACCGGCCTGGGTGCGATCGGCGGCGCGGTGCTTGGCGGTGTGCTGGGCCATCAAGTCGGCGAAGGCACCGGCAAGCAGATCGCGCGGATCGGCGGCGCCATTCTTGGTGGCTTTGCAGGGAACGAGGCCGAGAAGCGGATGCGCAGCAACAGCCACTACGAGATCATCGTGCGCATGGATGACGGCACCCGTCGCACGATCAAGCAAAATGGCGCACCCGATTGGCATAGCGGCGACAAGGTTCGTGTCGAAAACGGCGTAATCGTGAGCCGCGAGGAGTCGTCGTCCCCGACCATGCTCTGATCGATTGGGGCAGCTGACGCACTAGTGGCACCACATGCTTTGAGGCACGAACGTGCAAACACAATGACGGGTTGCTCAAAGTTTGAGCAACCCGTCATTTTTATTTCAAATCAATGCGCTAGCCCTTGAATACAGCAGCAATCCACAGCTTCGCCCCCAGTCTGTGGGGACATCTCCACCGGGTCGGCGCACGCTGTGCCCAATAATTAGGCACGACAACATTTTCTTTTCGCACCAGTCACTTATCGCACCTACCCTGACGATATCCACAGGCTGACCCACAGAACCTGGGGATTCAGCCTTTCAATACAACGCCCTCCGAATCGCGCACCGCAACGTTCACCTCAAAGCCATCACGCACACTCTGCGTGACGACGCAGAAATCCTCGAACTGTTCGAGCACGCGATCGAGGTGTTCGAACTGCGCGCGCGACTTGCCCAACTGGATGGCGACGCTCACCGCGCCGACACGCAGGCGCTTGGCCTCGTTACGAGTCATCTGGACGTCGACTTCTACGGTCACCGGATCGGGCTCGTTCTTGAACTTCTTCAGCGCGAACATCAGGCTTGCCGCAAGGCAGTTCGCCACCGCAGCGGCTAGCATGCGAGATGGGTTTGGGCCCGCGTTCTCGCCCAACGGCGGCGGCTCATCGGTCGTGATCGGCGGAATGTCGGTATCGAGGAATTCGACAAGGAACTGGAAGTTCTGCTGCTGCGTCAGACGCAGTTTGAAACCGGTGTCGCTCATGACTTACTCCGTTCAGACACACTCAGGCCGCAGCGACAGCAGCACGTGCCCAACGCACGATCTCCGCTGCGGGTCGAGCCCCTGCTTCGCGCGCGAGCTCCTGACCACCTTTCACCAGCGACAGGGTGGGGATGCTGCGCACATTGAACATGCCGGCAATTCGCTGCTGAGCTTCGGTATCGAGCTTCGCAAACACGACTTCGCCGACCATCTCTTTCGCCGCCAGCGCAAACTGTGGCGCCATCATTCTGCATGGTGCGCACCACGCAGCCCAAAAGTCGATCAACACCGGCAGATCGCTCTTGGTGGCAAAGGCCTCGAAGTTAGCTTCAGTCAGCTCAACCGGCTCGCCGGTCAACAGCGGCTGCTTGCATTGACCGCAGTTGGGCGCGTCTTTCACGCGATCATCCGGAACACGATTCAGCGCTGTGCAGTGGGGACAAACGAGTTGCATGGAAATCCTTTCATTTTTCCAGGCGCAGGATGCCCAGCGCCTTCAGTACGTATTTTTCATAGATGGGTTCGGAACTGCCGGATTTCATCTTGTGCAGGAAATATTTTTCAAAGGCGATCTTGGCCAGATGCACCCACTTGCCTTTCTTGAACCAGTTGACGTTGCGCGGAGGGATCTGCGGTAGCGCGACGAAGGCCGCCCCCGTATCACCCATGTCGGCGAGGCAGATCGCGTTCCAAGTACCCTTGGCGTTCGCGGGGCGACCTTCCAGGTCGGCCGCAATGTTCTCGACGATTGCGGACACCATGGTCTCGATCATGTAGCCCGTTTTGGGCGCGCCAGTTGCAACCGGCGTAGTCTCCACCGGCGGTATCGCAACGCAGACGCCTGCCGAAAAGATGTTCCGGTAGGCCTTGCTGCGCTGGAACTCGTCGATCAGCACGAAGCCTCGCGGATTGCACAGTCCGTCCACCCCTGCCACTACATCGACGCCGCGGAAGGCAGGCAGCATCATGGCGAGCTTGAACGGCACTTCGTGCTCGCGATCAACCTCGCCCTTGGCGTTAAGTTCGGAGACGAAAAGCTTGCCGGCCTCGACGCGCGTGGTCTTCGCGTTGGTGATCCACTTGATGTCGTGGTTGCGAAAGTCGCTCTCCAGCATCGACTTGGAGTCACCCACTCCGCCCAACCCGAGATGCCCGATATAGGGTTCGCTGGTCACAAAGGTAATCGGCACCTTGCTGCGCAGCTTGCGCTTGCGCAGGTCGGCATCAAGGATGAAGGCGAACTCGTAGGCAGGGCCGAAGCAACTCGCCCCCGGCATTGCGCCCACCACCACCGGCCCGGGGTTCTGAAGAAACGACTGGTAGTCGGCCCAGAACGCCTCGGCGTGCTCGACGGTGCACACTGAATGCGTGTGCCCAGCATGCGGCCCAGCCCCTGGCACCTCGTCGAACGCGAGCTTCGGGCCCGTCGTGATCACGAGGTAGTCGTAGCTGAGCGTGTCGCCCCCCTCCAGCACTAGGGTATTCGCCGCCGCGTCGATGCGCTCGGCCAGCCTGCATACGAACTCGATGCCCTTGCGGGCAAGCAATGGCGCTACATCGAGCACGATGTCCGCGCGTTTGCGCCAGCCCACCGCCACCCAAGGATTGGATGGCACGAACTGAAAGTAATGCTGGGCGCCCACCACCGTGATGCGGTGTTCGGCGCCGAGACGGCTCCTCAGCTCATAAGCTGCAGGCATGCCGCCGATGCCGGCGCCAAGAACAACGATGTGTGCCATGTTTGTCTCCTCTTGATGGCAGTGATTCAAGCAGCGGGCCGTTTGCCGGTCTAGCGCCGCGTCGGGGTTGCGGTGATCAGCCGTGGATACCGCCGCGCTTCACACCGAGCTTGGCGAGGATGTCTTCCATCAGGCACCAACGCGTGATGCCACTTTGGAACAGGTTCAGGCCGACAAACGCGGTGAATGCGAGGAACCACTGGCTGACGAAGATCGGGCTTGCGGGAATGCCCAGCGCGAGCGAGAGCATCACAAAGGCGCCCGCGATGATTCGGATGAGGCGTTCGGTAGTCATGTTCGTATCTCCTTCAATCAGGCAAAGCGTCGCTGGTTGAGCGCATAGTACAGAATGGGGATCACCACCAGGGTGAGCAGGGTGGACACGGCAATGCCGAACAGCAGCGACACCGCGAGTCCGTTGAAGATCGGGTCGTCAAGGATGAACAGCGCGCCCAGCATCGCCGCCACGGCGGTCAGCACAATCGGCTGCGCACGCACGCCGGCCGAGCGGATTACGGCCTCGCGGAAAGGCAGGCCTTGCTCAACCTGAAGGTTGATGAAGTCGACCAGCAGAATCGAGTTGCGCACGATGATGCCGGCCAGCGCGATCATCCCGATCATCGAGGTGGCGGTAAATTGCGCGCCAAGCAGTGCATGACCGGGCATCACGCCGACGATGGTCAGCGGAATCGGCGCCATGATCACCAGCGGTGTCAGGTAGCTCTTGAACTGCGCCACCACAAGCAGGTAGATCAGGATCAGGCCGACGGCGTAGGCCGCGCCCATGTCGCGGAAGGTCTCGTAGGTGACCTGCCACTCGCCGTCCCACTTCAGCGCGTAGCCCTGCCAGGCATCATCCGGCTGACGGATGAAGGTCTGCCCGAGCGTGCCACCTTGCGCCAGCTTCAGGTCTTTGAGTTTGGCGCGAATGCTGAACATGCCGTACAGCGGGCTGTCGAGTTTGCCGGCCATGTCACCCATGACATAGGTCACCGGCATCAGATCCTTGTGGTAGATCACGCGGTCGCGCTCGCCCGGCACGACGTCCACGAGATCAGCGAGCGGCACGGTGCGCCCGTCCGCAGTGTTGAGCGGCAGTTTGAGCAGCGCGTCAAGGTTCGACAGCCTCTCCGGCGGCAACTGCAGCCTCACCGGCACCGGGTACTTGCTCTGGCCATCGTGCAGGTAGGTGGCGTCGGCGCCCTGTCCGGCGGCATAAAGTGTCTGCGCGATCTGCGACTGGCTGACACCGAGCTGCGCGGCCTTGCTCTGCTTCACGCGCAACGTCACCTGCGGCGAGGCGGCGGTGTCGGTGCTGTCGGTATCGACGATGTCGGCAGTGCCTTCGAAAGCGGCCAGCACCTGCTTGGCGACTGCGCGGCGCCCAGCCTCGTCTGGGCCATACACTTCGGCAACGATGGGGCTCAGCACCGGCGGACCGGGCGGCACCTCGACCACCTTGACGCGTGCGCCGTGCTTCTTGGCGATCGCCTGCAGCTCAGGCCGCACGGCCAGCGCAATCTCATGGCTCTTGCGGTGGCGATGGTGTTTGTCGACTAGGTTCACCTGCAGGTCGCCGAGTTCCGATGAAGCACGCAAGTAGTACTGACGCACCAGGCCGTTGAAGTTGATCGGGCTCGCGATCCCGGCGTAGGCCTGGTAGTCGGTTACCTCCGGCACCTTGGCGATGGCCGCCCCCATCTCGCGCAGCACGGCCGCGGTTGTCTCGACAGGCGTGCCTGGCGGCATGTCGACCACCACCTGGAACTCGCTCTTGTTGTCAAAGGGCAGCATCTTCAAGACCACCCATTCCATCACCGGCAGCGCCAGCGAAACCAGAATTGCGCCGCCGACGCCAGCCCACAGCTTGCGCCGCGCAGACTTGCCGGTGTGGGGATCGAGGAAGGGGCCGAGTAGCTTGCGGGCAAGCGCCATCACCTTGCCCTCACGCGCTTCCTCGCTATGCGCATCACCAGCGCCGCCGTGGTGGGCGCCTAACCATCTGTTTGCGAGCCAGGGCGTGACGACGAAAGCGATCGCGAGCGAGAGCAGCATACCCATGCTGGAATTGATCGGGATCGGGCTCATGTACGGCCCCATCAAACCGCTGACGAAGGCCATCGGCAACAGCGCGGCGATCACGGTCAGCGTGGCGAGAATCGTGGGGCCGCCGACTTCATCGACCGCAGCCGGAATCACCGCCCACAACGGTTTGTCAGGTTCCAATGCGCGGTGGCGGTGGATGTTTTCGACCACCACGATCGCATCATCGACCAGAATGCCAATCGAGAAAATCAGCGCGAACAGCGACACGCGGTTGAGCGTGAAGCCCCAGGCCCAGCTCGCGAACAGCGTCGCGGCGAGCGTCAGGATTACTGCAGCGCCAACGATCGCTGCCTCGCGCCGCCCCAGCGCAAACCAGACCAAGGCAATGACCGAGGCGGTGGCAAAAGCCAGCTTCTGGATCAGTTTGGTGGCTTTGTCGTTGGCGGTCTGGCCGTAGTTGCGGGTGACGCTCAGTTCAACGTTGGCCGGGACCAGTTGGTTACGCAGCGCGTGGACACGCTCGATCACCGCTGCCGCGACATCGACGGCGTTGCTCATGACG
>JAJZLD010000182.1 GCA_021803785.1 Pseudomonadota bacterium
CGACGAGATCCTGGTCGACACAACGCTATACGGCTGCACCTTCTCGTTCCTGCATCATGGGCTGGCGAAGTTTGGCGTGAGCGTTCGCCACTGCGACATGACCAGCACCGTCGCGGTGCAGCGTGCGCTGACGGCGGCGACCAAGGTGGTGTATTTCGAAACGCCTGCCAACCCGAATATGCGCCTGGTGGACATCCGCCAGGTTGCGATGCTCGCACGGGCAAACGGTGCGATCACGGTGGTCGACAACACCTACTGCACGCCCTACCTGCAACGGCCGCTGGAACTGGGCGCAGACATCGTGGTGCATTCGGCCACCAAGTATCTGAGCGGCCATGGCGACGTAACCGCAGGGCTGGTGGTATGCGATGCCGCCACAGCAGAGCGGATCCGGCTCGTCGGGCTGAAGGACATGACCGGCGCCGTGCTCTCACCGCTCGACGCCAACCTGGTGCTGCGCGGCATCAAGACCTTGGCGCTGCGCATGGAGCGCCATTGCGATAACGCCGCGGCGATCGTGCGCCTGCTTGCGCACCACCCGCTGGTCGAGCGGGTGCATTACCCGGACCTGCCGGACAACCCGCAACGCATGCTGGCGCTACGCCAGATGAAGCGCGCCGGCGGCATGATCGCGTTCGAACTCAAAGGCGGCATTGAAACCGGGCGCCGCTTCATGAACGCGCTGCAACTTGTGACGCGCGCGGTGAGCCTCGGCGATCCGGAGACGCTGGCACAGCACCCGGCCAGCATGACGCATTCGACTTACACCCCGGAGGAGCGCGCGGCGCATGGCATCCCGGAAGGTCTGGTGCGTGTGTCGGCCGGCCTTGAGGATGCTGAAGACCTGCTCGCCGATATCGAACAGGCCCTTGCTGTTGCCGCGGCCGGCGCGCCAGGCGAGCGCGCGCCCGCGTAGGCGCTCGCGGCGCACCCAAACGACAACGGGCGCCCGAGGGCGCCCGTTTTGCTTTGTTCCGGCGGCAAGCCGCCGGACCGGTACGACAGATCAGTTGTGATAGGCCGATTCGCCGTGCGAGGTAATGTCCAGGCCCTCGCGCTCTTCGTCTTCCGGGACACGCAGGCCGATGAAGAGGTCGACCAGCTTGTACGCAACCAAGGACACAACACCCGACCAAATCACCGTGGTGACAACGCCCCACAGCTGACTCGTGACCTGCGCCGAGATGCTGTAGTCGCCGACCTTGTTCGCCACATAGTCGATGACGCCTGCGCCGCCGAGGGCCGGATCCGCGAACACGCCAGTCAGGATGGCACCCAGGATGCCGCCAACGCCATGCACGCCGAACACATCGAGCGCGTCATCCGCACCAAGCAGCTTCTTCAGGCCATTGACGCCCCACAGGCAGATCAGGCCGGCAGCAAGCCCGATGATCAGTGCGCCCATGATGCCAACGAAGCCGCAAGCCGGGGTGATTGCAACCAGGCCAGCAACAGCGCCTGACGCAGCACCCAGCATCGAGGGCTTGCCCTTGATCAGCCATTCGGCGAACAACCAGGCCAGCGCAGCCATCGCGGTAGCGACCATGGTGTTGGCGAAAGCCAGCGCGGCAGCACCGTTGGCTTCCAGGTTGGAACCAGCATTGAAGCCGAACCAGCCCACCCACAGCAGTGAAGCACCGATCATCGTCATCGTCAGGCTGTGGGGCGCCATCGCCTCACGGCCATAGCCGATACGCTTGCCAACCATGAAGGCACCGACCAGGCCGGCCATCGCAGCGTTGATGTGCACCACCGTGCCACCAGCGAAATCGAGCGCGCCCTTCTGGAACAGGAAACCAGCGGTCGCGGCGGCCTTGTCGGCAGCAGCAGCGTCGGTGTAGGCATCCGGGCCCGCCCAGTACCAGACCATGTGAGCGATCGGCAGGTACGAGAAGGTGAACCAGAGCACGATGAACAGCAGCACCGCGGAGAACTTCATACGCTCAGCAAAGGCACCGACGATCAGGGCCGGCGTGATTGCAGCGAAGGTCGCCTGGAACATCACGTAGATCAACTCGGGGATATAAACGCCCTTCGAGAAGGTCGCTGCGGCCGAATCCGGGGTGATGCCCTTCAGGAACAGCTTGTCGAAGCCGCCGATGAACGCGTTGCCCTCAGTAAAGGCGAGCGAGTAGCCGAACACCGTCCACAGCACGACGCAGAGCGCGAAGATCACGAACACCTGCATCAGGATCGACAGCATGTTCTTCGAGCGCACGAGGCCACCGTAGAACAGCGCGAGGCCCGGAATCGTCATCAGCGTCACGAGCAGCGTGGCAACGATCATCCAGGAGGTATCACCCTTGTTCGGGGCGGGGGTTGCGGCCGGCGCGGCAGCAGCCGGTGCAGCTTCAGTGGCGGCGGGCGCAGCAGCAGGCGCTTCGGCGGTGGCAGCCGGCGTAGCGTCAGCGGGTTTGGCGTCAGCGGCGGGGGATTCGGCTGCCGGCTTGGCCGCTTCGGTGGTGGCAACCGCGCCGGTCGCCTCATTGCTCTGATCGGAGGACCAGGCCGGGGCTGCGATACCGACGGACAGCGCCGTCAGCAGGATCGCGAGCATCTTCTTCATGTCGAAATCTCCTTGTCTGCCTTAGAGCGCTTCAGCGCCGGTCTCGCCGGTGCGGATGCGGATAGCCTGTTCGAGATCGAAGACGAAGATCTTTCCGTCACCGATCTTGCCGGTGCTGGCGGCCTTCTCGACCGCTTCGATGACCTGGTCGAGCAGATCGTCGGCGATTGCGATTTCGATCTTCACCTTGGGCAGAAAGTCGACGACGTACTCTGCGCCGCGATACAGCTCGGTGTGGCCCTTCTGACGGCCGAAGCCCTTGACCTCGGTGACGGTGATGCCCTGCACGCCGATCGCGCTGAGGGCCTCGCGCACCTCGTCAAGCTTGAACGGCTTGATGATGGCGGTGACGAATTTCATGTTGGCTCCTTGGGTGGAACGTGGCATCCCGAGGGAGGGATGCCGTGTGCTAAACCGGAATTAGAGAGTCTTGCCTACGGTGAAGAGGACGCGGCCAGCGCCCAGATCCTTGTCAAACGCGTTGTGATAGAACTCACCCGCGTCGCCCTTGGCGTTGGTGCCGCTGTAGAAGAGACCGAAGGTCAGGCCCAGCGCATCGGCGGTACCGCCCAGCTTGTAGTCGGTGTAGGACGCGTCATCGAAGCCCTTGACGCTCTGATAACCGACGTGGGCAACCAGGTTCACACCCTCGGCAACCGGGAAGGTGCCCGTTGCATCAAGGTAGTAGCTGCCGCTGGTCTTGTCACCGTTCGGGGCCTTGGCGCCAAACAGGTTGGTGAAAGCGTACGAGCCCTTCAGCGTGATCCACTTGTAGCTGCCGGCCACGTAGCCTTCCAGCGTGTTCGGGCTGGTGAAGCCATCCGGGTAGGTGCCCGGGTAGTAGTACTGCAGCAGGCCGACGTCGTAACCGAAGTCTCCGGCCGAACCTTTGTAGCCGCCGTAGAAGTCCATCTCGACCGGGGCGCTGATGCCGCCCGCATCGGACAGCCAGCTGATGTTCGACGCCCAGGTGCCGAGGTAGATGCCACTCTCGTGCGCAAAGTCGATGCCGCCCTGAATGGCAGGCTTGTGGTTGGTCTGCGCGATCCCGCGGTAGATGTATTCCGAGGCCAGCGTGAAGTTTCCGGTCAGCGTGTAGGGCGCCTTGGCTTCTTCGGCCATGGCCGAACCGGAAGCGGCAAAGCCAGCGATCAGGGTGGTAGCGATCAGGGTCTTGCGCATTTCAATCTCCGTCATGGGATGAGAATCGTGGTAACGGGCCTAATGCAGAATCCGTGCCACAGACTCAATAAGCCCGTCCGCGCAACGTTTGATCGCGCCTTGCAATCCCCCCGCCCGCATCGCCGCACCGTTTTGCTCCGCGTCCGAAAAACATCTGCACCACGACGGTGCGATTCCGGGCATTGCCGCATGCCGCACTGTCCCAGTGCATGAAATGGCGCGTGCTAAACTGGCTCAAATCCCTTTAAACACTTACGGAGAGCCGCCATGGAGCCGCCCAAGTTCGTCGATGAGATCCAGAAAAAAGTAGCGGAACTGCTCGAGAGCAGCCCCGCGCGGGACATCGAACGCAACGCGAAGGCAGCGTTTGCTTCGGTGCTGGGCAAGATGGATCTGGTAACGCGAGAGGAATTCGACGTCCAGCGCGAGGTACTTGCGCGCGCACGTGAGCAACTGGTGCGACTGGAAGCCCGCGTCATCGAGCTGGAAGCTGAACTCGCCCGCAGCAAGGCCGGCAACGAAAATAAGTGAATCAGTTTCATCTGATTCGCGAGAAACTTTCGCTGGAATGACGGAGTCTGTGACTCTAGCATGTACTAAATACTGAACCGCATCGAACGATTGCGGACTCCATGCACAGAGCCCACAGACATGACAACAACCCCTACGCAATACACCCGCACCGCGATCGCACTGCACTGGCTGATCGCACTGCTGATCTTCATCGCCTTCCCGGTCGGCCTCTACATGGTCGACCTTCCCCTCTCGCCGCAGAAACTCAAGATCATCAGCTGGCACAAATGGGCCGGCATCACGGTGCTCGCGCTGGTGCTGGTGCGCATCCTGTGGCGCGCCACGCATCGCCCGCCAGCCCTGCCGGACTCCATGAGCCGCATCGAGAAGCTCGCCGCGCAGGGGGCACATCACCTGCTCTACCTGCTGATGATCGCCGTACCGATGGCCGGCTGGCTGATGAGCTCGGCCAAAGGCTTTCCGGTGGTCTGGTTCGGTGTACTGCCGCTGCCCGATCTGATCGGCAAGAGTGAATCGCTCGCCGAGTTCTTCGAGCAAGCACACGAAATCCTCGCCTGGTTGATGGCACTGATCGTCGTTGTGCACGCAGCGGCAGCAGTGAAGCACCATTTCGCTGCACGCGACGGCGTCCTGGCCCGCATGCTGCCCCGCCTGAAGTAAGCGGAGTCCCAACATGAAGATTCTCGTCACGGCCCTCGCGGCCGCCGCCCTCGCTTTGCCCGCTGCAGCCGTCGAATACGGCACGCTGGATCCAGCCAAGAGCAGCCTCGCCTTCACGTCCAAGCAAATGGGCGTGCCAGTCGACGGCAAGTTCAACAAGTTCAAGGTTGCGCTGAGCTTCGACCCGGCGGCCGTACAGAAGGCCAGCGCAGGGTTTGAGCTGGAAATCGCCAGCATCGACACCGGCAGCAAGGAAGCCAACGACGAGGTGGTGGGCAAGGATTGGTTCAACGCGAAGCAATTCCCGACCGCAGTGTTCAAGTCCACCAGCGTCAAGGCACTCGGCGGCAATCGCTTTGAAGTGACCGGCCCTTTGACGATCAAGGGCCGCACGCAGAACGTGACGGCACCGTTCACCTACAAGGCGGACGGCGCCAACGGCGTGTTCGAAGGGGCCTTCACCATCAAGCGTTTGCAGTTCGGCATCGGCGAAGGCCCATGGGGGGACACCTCCACGGTCGCCGACGATGTGCAGATCAAGTTCCGCCTCGTCGCCGCTGCGCGCAAGTAATCCGGATCACCGATTGCCGGCACCCACCGGGGCCGGCGACACCACTCACCCCGCAACAGGAGTCACCCACATGAAGAAACTGTTCATCGCTGTCACGCTCGCCGCCCTATCGGGCGCTGCCGCAGCCGCCGCAGAAACCTACAACTTTGACCCGACCCACACTTGGCCGAGCTTCGAGATCAACCACTTCGGCCTGTCGACACAGCGCGGCCGTTTCGACAAGACCACCGGCAAGGCGGTAATCGACTTCGCCGCCAAGAAGGGCAGCGTCGAGGCCGTGATCGAGACCGGCTCGATCAACATGGGCTTCGAGAAGTGGAACGACCACATGAAGTCGGAAGACTTCTTCAACACCGCCAAATTCCCGACCATGACGTTCAAGTCGGACAACCTCACATTCGACGGCGACAAGCTGGTCGGCGCCGACGGCACGCTGACGATGCTGGGCGTGACCAAGCCGGTCAAGCTCGTCGTCAGCAACTTCAAGTGCGTGCCGCACCCGATGCTGAAGGTGCAAGCCTGCGCCGGCGACATCAGCACCACGATCAAGCGCTCGGACTGGGGCCTGAACAAGTACGTGCCCCACATTGGCGACGAAGTCACGATCAAGATCCCGGTCGAGTCGCTCAAGCAGCAGTAAGCCGCACTCAGCCGCAAAAGAAGGGGTGCCCATGGGCGCCCTTTTTTCCTGCCGGCACCAAGCGTCGATCGACCCGCCCCGCTCGCTCTGCCATCATGCACGGCCCGACCGAGAGACGACGCATGCGACGCACGCACCTCACCCTCCTGATCGCCGGCCTGCTTGCGCTGGCGCCCGCCCACGCTGCCAAGACGCTGGTCTACTGCGCCGAGGGCAGCCCCGAATCACTGACCCGGCTGTTCGCCAACGGGCAAAACACCGCCGACGCCGGCGCGCAGATCGCCGACACGCTGCTCGATTTCAAGCCCGGCACCGCCGAACTGCAGCCGGCGCTGGCCGAGTCGTGGACGATCTCGCCCGACGGACTGAGCTACACCTTCAAGCTGCGCCGCGGCGTGAAGTTCCATCGCAGCGCGAGCTTCACACCGAGCCGCGACTTCAATGCCGACGATGTGCTGTTCACCTGGCGCCGCCAGGCAGACAAAAACCACCCGTACCATACGCTCGCCGGCAACCTCGCCTTCGTGCAGTTCAACAACCTGCGCATGGACGAGAACGTGGCGCGGCTCGAGAAACTGGACGACCCGCTGATGCGCTT
>JAJZLD010000183.1 GCA_021803785.1 Pseudomonadota bacterium
GCCGAAGCGTCAGCTTGCAGCGTGACGGTTGTGTCGGCCCGCTCAGCATGCGCGACACCACGCCTTCGAGCAGCTGTGCCGGTGTAGCCGACCACCGATTGTCCGCATAACTGAGGCGCCGCGTGGTTTGGTCTTCGGCGTAGCGGTATTGCATCGCAAGGCCGCCCAGCGCAGCGTTGCCCAGCACTTCCACGCGGCGCAATGGCAGCGGACTCGGCGCGCTACCGGCAAGGACCGGCAACCCAAGGTCGTGAACGGCGGACGGCCCCGTTTGGGCCGGCAGCGATGCGCAGGCAGCAAGGGTCAGTGCGGAAAATATGAAGCCGAGGAACTTGCGCATGGTCAGTATCTTCATGGTCTTGCGGGCGGGCTGTAGCCGCGTTCGCCCGGGCCCGGCGTCGGGTGCGGGCGTCCGAACACGATGGACTGCGGATTGCGCTCCAGCGTGTTGATCAGTGCGGACAGTTCGCCGCTCGTGCGACGCAGGTCATCCAGCGTCTGGCCCAACTGGCCGCCGCCGTCAGCGATCACCCGGGTCTGCACGTCGCTGCCGAGCGCCTCCCAGCGTGAGGTCAGGCTCTGCAGGCCGCTCAAGGTGGTACGCAAGGTCGCCATCGTTTGCGGCAGCTCGCCCGTTGTGCGCTCCAGATTGCCAAGCGTGCGGTCGAGCTTGTCCGAGTCGATGCGCGCGACTACGTTGTCGGCGTGTTCAACGAGTTGCGGCACTTTGGCGAGCGCTTCGTCGAGATGCTTGGTCGTCGCCGCGATGTTGGCGAGACTTTGTTTCAGGTTTCCGCGGTTGGTGTCATCCAGCACCAAGGTGAGCCGGTCCGCGACGTCGCGAATACGGTTCAGCGCATTGATCGCTGCTTCCACGGTGTTGGTGTTTGGCGGATCGAGTGCGATGCGCGGCAATTCACCCGGCGGCGCCTCCAAGGGGCGCGGGTCGCTGCCATCGTCTTCAAGCTGAACGTAGATAAAACCCGTGATCCCTTGTGTCGCCAATCGTGCGCGGGTTGCTCGGGATAACTGCAGGCTCGCGTCGAGCCGCAGGCGGATCAGGATCCGGCGAGGCGTTGAAGGATCAAGATCAATATCCGTTACGCGCCCAGCACGAATGCCGCGAAAGCGCACTGCCGCTTGCTCGTTGAGGCTGCCGACGCTGCCATCCGTGTAGAGATAAACGTCGTAAGTGCGTTCGGTGCGGCCGGCAAACCACCAGAAGGCAGTCGCGGTAGCAAGGCCCAGGATGATCGTGAACAGCCCGACCGCCAGCGCATAGGCGCGGTTTTCCATCAGTCAGTACCCTTGCCGCGGCGCAAGGCATGCATGCTGCGCTCGCTGAGGAAGAAGCGTTGGATGAACGGATGATCGACTTGCACCACCTCGTCCAGCGACCCAGTAACGAGTATACGTCCCTCGTCCAGCACGGCCAGTCGATTGGCGAGTGCAGAAAGGGTATCCAGATCGTGCGTAACGAAAACCACTGTCAGGTTGAGCGCCTGATGCAGCGTGCGAATCAGTGTGACGAAGGCGGCGGAGCGATCCGGATCGAGGCCGGCGGTCGGCTCGTCGAGCAACAGCAACTCCGGGTCAAGCGCCAAGGCACGCGCTAAGGCGATGCGTTTGATCATGCCGCCAGAGAGTTCGGCGGGCATCCGCCAAGCAGCATCGCGGTCGATCTCGACCATGCCGAGCTTGGTAAACACCAGGTCGCGGATCTCCGACTCGGGCAGGCAGTGCATCTCGCGCAGCGGGAACGCGATGTTGTCGAACACGTTCAATGCTGAGAACAGTGCGCCATGCTGGAACAGCATACCGAACCGGCGCCGCCGCGCGGCAAGTTCGTCACGCCCCCCGTCGTGCAGCGATTCGCCGAACAGCTTGATCTCGCCCTCTGTCGGAGCCAGCAGACCGACAATCTGGCGCAGTATGGTGGTCTTGCCGCTGCCGGAGCCGCCAACCAAGGCCAGCAATTCTCCACGCTGTACCGTGAGATCGACGCCACGCAGTACCCAGTGACGGCCGAACCGCGTTCCGATACCACAGAGCTCAACAGGCGGTGCGCTAATCATCCGCCCCCCAGCCCAACATTGCGCGTGGCCAGCGCAAACACCGCATCGAGCAGAATCACCAGTGTGATCGCTGCCACAACCGATCGTGTCGTATTGCCAGAAAGGCTCTCGGTGTTTGGTTCGACGCGCAGCCCGAAGTGGCAAGCCACCAGGGCAATCGTCATACCGAACACGACACCCTTGGAAATAGCGATCCCAAGGTTTGGCAGCGGAACCGCACGTGGCAGGTTCGCGATGAAAAACTGGAAGTCCAAACCAAGCTCGAAATAGGCCGCAATCATGCCGCCAGCCAGTGCGATCGCGCAGGTCCATGTCACCAGCAGCGGCATTGCAATGCCCAGAGCGACGACCTTCGGTAGCACCAGACGCAGGTGACGTGGTACGCCCATGGTCGCCAGCGCATCGATTTCCTCAGTCACTCGCATGGTGCCAAGCTGGGCGGTCATCGCCGAGCCCGATCGCCCCGCCACCAAAACCGCAACGAGCACCGGCCCGAGTTCCCGAATCACGCCAATGCCCAATACATCGACGATGAAGGCTTCGGCGCCAAAACGCTTGAGTTGCAGCGCAAACAGGTAGCTCAGCACTACACCGATCAGGAATGCGACCAGTGCGGTCACCGGCATCGCTCGTACCCCAGCCTTGTGCAAGTTAGCCGAAATCTCGAGCCAGGGAATCCGTCGCGGCGTGCGCAAGACGTAGAGGCACTCGATGACCAATTGCCCCAGCAGGGCAACGAAACTCGCGAGGTGTGACGCAAAGGTCATTGCCAGCACGCCGGTCGCGGCGACCCAGGCAAAGGGATCGCGCTTTGGCCGCGCAGCGGGCACCTCGGCAACGTGTTGATTGAGTCGTTCAAATAGGGCCAGGTACTCCGGCGGGATTGACGACGACGCCGGGATCGCCCGCTTCCACGCTCGCCACAATAGCAGGGCGCCGTAGGTATCCAGCGCGACGACCGCTTGGAGGTCCCAAACCGCTTCGCGCGGGGCCTGCGCGATGGCAGCGCGCAGCCCCTGCGGGGCGCGCGTCAGCGTCGCCAAAGTCCAACACCCAGCGAGTCGAAGCCCCTGCTCGGTCCGGGCGAGCGTCGGTTTGGCCCGCTCAGGCATCGCGCTTCCTGGTTTGCCGACGACCTACGCGCAAGCGGACCGGCATGCCGCAGGCTTCCCATTGCGCCCCCTCCTCCTCAAGCAGCGCGGCGGTCAGCGGGCGCTCCTGCAGATCGGCAGCGGATGCAGACAATTGGAAGCCTTTGCGCGAGGCGGTCACGACAAGCTCTGGCGCGGGAGTGGTGTCACGCGTGCGGTGCAGGATGAAGGCCACCCGCAGACACAACATCAGCATCCAGTCCGTTTCGGTCGGCCCGAGGGGCAATACCCGCTCCAGCTTCCCGCGATGCCCAAGAACGAGACAGGCCAGCCGCGCCTGATCCTTGCGCGAGAAGCCTGGCATGTCGGCGTTGGCGAGGATGTACGCACTGTGCTTGTGGTAACTCGAATGCGCAATCGAAAGGCCCACTTCATGCAGCCGTGCCGCCCAGTTAAGGAAACGGCGATCGATATGGTCAGGATCCGCCGCCGCAGGCATTGCCTGGATCAGCAACTTGCACGCCGTATCCGCAACGCGCAGAGCCTGAGCCGCATCGACTTCGTGTCGACGCATAAAGGTCTCGACGGTTGCATCGCGCAGATCCTGGTGGGTATAGCGACCGAGCAGGTCGTACAGCACGCCTTGCCGCAGCGCACCATCACAGAAGGTAATCCTGTCGAGATCCAATGCTTCCATCGCAGCGGACATGATCGCGAAACCGCCCGGCAGTACCGGCAGCCGGTCTGCCCGCACGCCCGCAATGGAGAGGCGATTTACGTTGCCTGCCTTAATCAATTCGTTGCGCAGCTTGGCGATGCCATCGCGGGTAATGCCACCCTCGGAGAAATGGTTCAGTTCGAGGATTTCGGCGATTGCTTTCGCGCTACCGCTGGAAGCAATCGCGAACTCCCAACCGACTTCTCGATAGGTGCGCGAAATGGTTTCCAGCTCACGCATTGCAGCAATTTCGGCGGCACGTAGCCCTGCGTTGTCGATGCGCCCGTCCGGAAAGAAGCGCAAGCTGTAGCTCACGCAGCCCATGTAGAGCGACTCGAGCACGATTGGTTGCAAGCCACGCCCGATGATGAATTCGGTCGAACCGCCGCCAATATCGAACACCAATTGCTTGCGTCCCGGATCGGGCAAGGTGTGCACCACGCCGAGATAGATCAGGCGGGCTTCTTCACGACCGGAGATCACTTCGATCGGAAACCCGAGCGCCTTCTCGGCCTGCTCCAGAAAACTCGTGGCGTTTTTCGCGACACGCAGGGTATTGGTCGCAACCGCGCGCACCTCTTCCGGCTGGAAGCCCCGCAGACGCTCACCGAATTTCCGCAACGCCGTCAGGCCGCGCGCTTGCGACGCAATGTCCAGATGCTTGTCAGCAGACAGCCCGGCAGCCAGCCGTACCGGCTCTTTGAGGTTATCGAGCGCAAAGATCTGGTCTCCGACCACGCGGCCGACAATCAGGCGAAAGCTGTTTGAGCCCAGGTCGACTGCAGCGATAAGCTCGTGTTTCATATGTATGTTTGCCACCAAGGCGGTTGGAGCTGGCGGCCGATTCTAGCCCGGATGCTCGCCGCCCTGCGTGCGCGACGCGGATTCGCTTGCAGATAGCCTCATGTCAACGAACCGTAACGGAAATGTCACACAATAGTGCATCGCTCAGAACGGACCGTGAAATGACTCGTACGCCCTGGCAACGCAAACACCCTGCCGAGCATTACCTAAATCGTGAGCTCTCGCTGCTGGCCTTCCAGCGGCGCGTACTGGCACAGGCCGCGGACCCTACCGTGCCGCTGCTGGAGCGGCTGAAGTTTCTCTGCATCGTATCGAGCAACCTCGACGAGTTCTTCGAAATTCGCGTCGCCGGAGTCCGCGCACAGAACGCGCTGGGCGCGGACTCGAATGCGCCGGACGCCATCCAGCCCAACGAGCTGTACCCGCGCATCTGCCGGGAAGTGCACGCCATCATTGCCGAGCAGTACTCGCTTCTGAACGACACGATCCTGCCCGCACTTGCAAACGAGGGCATCCGCTTCCTGCGGCGTAGTGTATGGACGCCCGAACAGCAGGCCTGGATTCGCGATTACTTCTATCGCGAAGTGATGCCGGTGCTGACCCCGATCGGCCTCGACCCTGCTCACCCGTTCCCGCGCGTGCTCAATAAGAGCCTTAACTTTGCAGTCGAACTCGAAGGGCGGGACGCATTCGGCCGCGTCTCAAACGCGGCGATCGTTCAAGCGCCGCGCGCCTTGCCACGCGTGATCCACCTTCCGCCCGAGCTCGGCGGGAGCCCGCACACCTTCGTATTCCTCTCCTCGATCCTGCACGCGCATGTGGGGGCGCTGTTCGAAGGCATGACGGTGCTCGGCTGCTATCAGTTCCGCGTGACACGAAACAGTGACCTGCTGTTCGACGAGGAAGACATCAAGGATTTGCGCACCGCCCTGCAGGGCGAACTGCAACATCGCCAATTTGGCGATGAAGTGCGCCTGGAAGTGGCGGACAACTGTTCCGATGCGATGGCGGACTTCCTGTTGCAGCAGTTCGATCTAGGGCGCCAGGAGCTCTACCAAGTGCCCGGTATCGTCAACCTCGTTCGCCTGATGCAAGTGCCCGATTGGGTCGATCGGCCAGATCTGAAGTTCCGTCCGTTCAAGCCGGTGGTTCCGAAGGAACTCGACTCGCGCTGCGACATCTTTGCGGCAATCCGCAAGAGCGACCATCTGCTGCACCACCCGTTCCAGAGCTTCGCGCCGGTGATCGATCTACTGCGCAACGCCGCGGACGATCCGCAGGTTCTGGCAATCAAGATGACGGTCTATCGCACCGGCACCGATTCCGTGCTTATGGAGCACCTGATCCGGGCCGCACGTAAAGGCAAGGAAGTCACTGTCGTCGTTGAACTGCTGGCGCGATTTGATGAGGAAGCCAACATCAGTTGGGCTTCGCGCTTAGAGGAAGCAGGCGCGCATGTGGTGTACGGCGTGGTGGGCTACAAGACGCACGCAAAGATGCTGATGGTCGTTCGCCGTGAGGATACGGAGGGCGGCGGCCGGGTTTTGCGACGCTATGTACACCTTGGTACCGGCAACTACCATCCGCGTACTACGCGTTTCTATACCGACTTCGGGTTATTCACAGCAAATGAAGACATCGGCGAAGATGTCAGCGACATCTTCAAACAGCTGACCGGCCTAGGCCATCCGCGTGCGCTCCGACACCTGTGGCAGGCACCCTTCACGCTGCAGCCGAGCCTCGTCGCTGCAATCAGGAACGAAGCCGAGATCGCTCGCGCTGGCGGCAAAGGCCGAATCATCGCCAAGCTGAACGCGCTGCTTGAGGCTGAGACGATCGAGGCACTCTACGATGCGAGCGCGGCTGGTGTGGAAATCGACCTGATCGTCCGCGGCCCCTGCGCGCTGCGCCCTCAAGTCCCGGGCCTGTCGGACAACATCCGCGTCCGCTCGGTCGTTGGCCGCTTCCTCGAACACACCCGGGTGCTGTATTTCAGCGCG
>JAJZLD010000184.1 GCA_021803785.1 Pseudomonadota bacterium
CGCGCGCGCCACCCGGGGGCGACAACATCTTCTCGTGTGCGCAGGCCTACGTCACCGGCTTCTGCATCAACTGCCCTGAATCGTCCGAAACGGTGATGACCGATCTGCGCGAGATCGGGCCCACCTACTACTTCGCGCCGCCGCGGGTGTTCGAGAACCTGCTCACAAGCGTGATGATCCGTATGGAAGACGCGGGGGCGATCAAGCGCGGGCTGTTCCACCATTTCATGGCGGTGGCAAAGCGGGTCGGCCCGCAGATACTGGATGGCAAGCCGGTCGGCCTGCTCGATCGCCTGCATTACGGTCTCGGGCAGTTGCTGGTGTATGGCCCCTTGCGCAACGTGCTTGGTTTTTCGCGGGTGAGGGTGGGCTATACGGCGGGTGAGGCGATCGGGCCAGAGATCTTTAGCTTCTATCGATCACTGGGTATCAACCTCAAACAGCTGTATGGCCAGACCGAGGGCTGCGTGTTCATCTGCATGCAGCCGCACAACGAGGTGTTTGCCGATACCGTGGGGCCGCCCGCGCCGGGGGTCGAGATCCGTATTGCCGACAACGGCGAGGTGCTCTACCGTGGCCCCGGTGTGTTCCAGGCCTACTTCAAGAATCCGGAATCCACCGCCAGCACCAAGACTGCAGACGGTTGGGTGCACACCGGAGATGCGGGCTACTTCGATGCGCGCGGGCACCTCAAGATCATCGATCGCGCCAAGGATGTCGGCCGCCTGACCGACGGCAACCTGTTCGCGCCGAAGTACATCGAGAACAAGCTCAAGTTCTTCCCCAACATCAAGGAAGCGGTAGCCTTCGGCGATGGCCGTGGGCAGGTGTGCGCCTTTATCAACATCGACATCAGCGCGGTTGGCAACTGGGCCGAGCGGCGCAACCTCGCCTACGCGGGCTACACCGATCTTGCCGGCCGGCCCGAGGTGTATGCGCTGATCCGCGAATGCGTCGAACAGGTCAATGCCGATCTCGCCGCGGACGAGAAGATGGCCGCCTGCCAGATCCATCGCTTCCTGATCCTGCACAAGGAACTCGATGCCGACGACGGCGAGCTGACCCGCACCCGCAAGGTGCGCCGCCGCTTCATCGAGGAAAAGTACGGCACGCTGATTGCCGCGCTCTACGATGAAACGAAGACCAGTTGCTATATCGAAACGCAGGTGAAATACGAGGACGGTCGCAGCGGCATGATTGCAGCCGATCTGCGTATCGAAGCGGCGCGGGTGTTCCCGCTGGCTGCTGCGCAGCGGGCGGCATGACGATGAGGCTGAACGAGTTGCAGCAGGTGGGAGATGCCGTGGCGGAAACCGCAGGGCGCAAGATCGGCGATGTGATCCTGAGCCTGGAACACATCTCGCTCGCCTTCGGTGGCGTAAAGGCGCTCACCGATATCAGTTTCGACGTTCGCGAAGGCGAGATCCGCGCCATCATCGGCCCTAACGGCGCGGGCAAGAGTTCGATGCTCAACGTCATCAACGGCGTCTACCACCCGCAAGAAGGGCGCATCGTCTTTCATGGCAGGGAGCGCCGCGCGATGGAGCCGCACAAGGCGGCGCGCCAGGGCATCGCACGCACCTTCCAGAACATCGCGCTATTCAAGGGCATGTCGGTGCTCGACAACCTGATGACCGGCCGCGTCACCAAGATGCACCACGGCCTCTTCGCGCACATGCTCGGTTTCGGCCCTGGCCGCCGCGAAGAGCTCGCACACCGCCAGAAGGTCGAGGAAGTGATCGACTTCCTCGAAATCCAGCATATCCGCAAAACACCTGTGGGCCGCCTGCCCTACGGGCTGCAGAAGCGGGTCGAACTGGGCCGTGCGCTGGCTGCCGAGCCGAGCCTGCTGCTGCTCGACGAGCCAATGGCCGGCATGAACGTCGAGGAGAAGGAAGACATGTGCCGATTCATCCTCGATGTGAACGACCAAATGGGCACGACGATCGTGTTGATCGAGCACGACATGGGGGTGGTGATGGACATCTCGGATCGCGTCGTCGTGCTCGACTATGGCAAGAAGATCGGCGACGGCGTACCGGCCGAAGTGAAGGCGAATCCAGACGTGATCAAGGCCTACCTCGGCGCCGGGCACTGAAGGGAGCAAGGCATGCAATTCTTCTTTGAAGCGCTGATCGGCGGCCTGCTCTCGGGCGTGATGTACTCGCTCGTCGCCTTGGGCTTCGTGCTGATCTATAAGGCGTCCGGTGTGTTCAACTTCGCGCAGGGTGCGATGGTCTTCTTTGCGGCGCTGACGGTGGTCGGTTTTGTCGGCAAAGGGGTGCCGCTGCCGATCGCGATCGTGCTGGCCTTCGGCGCGATGGTGCTGCTGGGCTTGGCGACCGAGCGCTTCGTGCTGCGCAAGCTGGTGGGCCAGCCGCCGATCTCGCTCTTCATGGCCACCATCGGGCTGACCTTCTTCATCGAAGGGCTCGCACCAATGCTGTGGGGCGACGCGGTACAGCCGATCGAACTGGGCATTCAGGACGAGCCGATCCCGTGGTTGCTGGAGCGCTTCGACATCGTCGTCAGCCGCTTCGATCTGGTGGCTTCCGGCATCGCGGCGGCGCTTGTTGTCGTGCTCGCGATCTTCTTCCAGAAAACCCGCATCGGCCGCGCGCTGCGTGCTGTGGCGGACGACCATCAGGCCGCGCTGTCGATCGGGATTCCGCTCGAACGTATCTGGGCCATCGTGTGGGCGGTGGCGGGCTTTGTGGCACTGGTGGCGGGCCTGCTGTGGGGCTCGCGCAACGGCGTGCAGTTCGCGCTCACCTTCACCGCGCTGAAGGCGCTGCCCGTATTGGTGCTGGGGGGGTTCGACTCGGTTGCTGGCGCGATCGTCGGCGGGCTGATCATCGGTGCCTCCGAGAAGCTCGCCGAGATCTACCTGCCGCCGCTGATGCAGGCTGGCTTCGGCGGCAATTTCGGCGGCATCGAGGGCTGGTTCCCGTACGTGCTGGCGCTGCTGTTCCTGCTGGTGCGACCGGAAGGTCTTTTCGGCGAACGCCACATCGACCGCGTTTGATTGGGAGATCCTGAATGCTTTACCGTGAAGCCGGTCAGTTCAAAGCCTCGTTCGCCGAGGACATGCAGATCTTCCCGATCCGGCAAGATCGCATCGCGATCGGGCTGCTGCTGGCATTCGCCTTCTTTGGCATACCGCTGTTCGCCAGCGAGTACTGGTTCTCCGCGATCCTGATTCCGTTCCTGATCTTCGCGCTGGCTGCGCTGGGCCTCAACATCCTTACCGGCTATTGCGGCCAGCTTTCGCTGGGGACGGCGGCCTTCATGGCTGTCGGCGCCTACGCGGCCTACAACTTCCAGTTGCGGGTGGAAGGTATCCCGATCCTCGTGTCCTTCGTGCTGGCCGGCTTCACTGCGGCGGCGGTGGGTGTGCTGTTCGGCCTGCCGAGCCTGCGCATCAAGGGCTTCTACCTTGCAGTCGCGACCCTCGCTGCGCAGTTCTTCATCGTCTGGGTGCTGACGAAGTTCCCGTGGCTGTCGAACAACTCCTCGTCGGGCGTGATTTCGGCGCAGAAGATCCAGATTCTCGGCTTCAGCTTCGATACCCCTGTCTCGAAGTACCTGCTGGTGCTGGGCATCGTCGTTGTGATGGCCCTCGCGGCGAAGAACCTCGCCCGCAGCGGCACCGGGCGTGCGTGGATGGCGGTACGCGACATGGATGTGGCGGCACAGGTGATCGGCATTCCGCTGATGCACACCAAGCTCACGGCCTTCGCGGTCAGCTCGTTCTACTGCGGGGTCGCCGGCGCGCTGTATGCCTTCTGCTATCTCGGCTCGGTGGAGCCGGATGGTTTCAATCTGGATCTGTCCTTTCGCATCCTGTTCATGGTGATCATCGGCGGCGTCGGTACCGTGCTCGGCTCCTTCCTCGGGGCGGCCTTCATCCTGCTGTTGCCGATCTTCCTCGACAACACGCTGCTGCCGACAGCGCATGCGCTGGGCTTGCCGTTTTCGAATGCCACTGTGTCGCACATCCAGTTCATGGTGTTTGGTGCGCTGATCATGTTCTTCCTGATCGTCGAACCGCATGGTTTGGCGAGGCTTTGGCAGATCACGAAAGAGAAGTTGAGGCTTTGGCCATTCCCACATTGATCGGGGGATCGACGTGGCCATGGAAAACACAACGAGAAACACCCGGAGGAGACATCGCATGAAACGCATCGCACTCGCCGTCGCGGCCGCCGCGACACTGGCTGTCGGCAGCATCGGCACGGCTCACGCGCAGGCAAAGGAACAGTTTTTCCCGATCCTGTCATACCGCGTCGGGCCTTACGGCGCGAACGGCCAGTCGCTGTTCGGCGGCATGATCGACTACCTGCAGTACGTGAACATGAAGGGCGGTGTGAACGGGGTCATGATGACCTGGGAGGAGTGCGAGACCGAGTACAACAACGCCAAGGGCGTCGAGTGCTACGAGCGGCTCAAGGGCAAGGCGGGTGCGAACTCGGCGCCGGTGTTCCCGCTTTCCACCGGCATCTCCTACGCGCTGATCGACAAGTCCGCGGCGGACAAGATTCCGCTCGCGATGGTGGGCTACGGCCGCACCGATGCGGTCGATGGCTCGGTGTTCCCCTTCGCCTTCACGATGGTCGGCACCTACCAGATGCAGGCAACCGCGATCGTCAAATACCTGAAGGATCAGAACAAGGGCAGCCTTGCCGGCAAGAAGATCGCCTACATGTATCACGACTCCGCCTACGGCAAGGAGCCGATCGTCGCACTCGAAGCCGAGGCGCGGGTGAACAAGTTCGAACTGGTACAGATCCCGGTCGCGCATCCGGGCAACGAGCAGGGCGCACAGTGGTTGAAGGTGCGCCAGGAGCGGCCGGACTACGTGATCTTCTGGGGCTGGGGCGTGATGAACCAGACCGCGCTGAAGGCCGCGCAGAAGGTCGGCTTCCCGCGCGAAAAAATGATCGGTTCGTGGTGGGCCGGGTCGGAAGAAGACACCGTACCGGCGGGCGACGCCGCCAAGGGCTACATGAGCGCGACCTGGAACGTTGCCGGAAAGGATGTGCCGCTGGTTGCCGACATCGAGAAGGTGGTGTACGGCGCCGGCAAGGGCAACCTCAGCGACAAATCAAAGCTCGGTTCGATCCTCTATAACCGCGGCGTGTCGTACGGGGTTCTCGCCGTCGAAGCGATCCGCAAGGCACAGGAGAAGTACGGCAAGGGCAAGACCATGAGCGGCGAGCAGATCGCCTGGGCCATGGAGAACCTCGACCTCAACGACGCCAAACTCAAGGCACTGGGCGCCACCGGCCTGCTGCCGCCGATCAAGACCTCGTGTGAGGACCATGAGGGATCCGGCAAGATCAAGCTTCAGCAGTGGGACGGCACCAAGTGGGTGGTGAAGACGGACTGGATCGACGGCAACCGCCAACTGGTGCACCCGTTGTTCAAGGCGAGCGCGGCGCAGTTCGCCAAGGACAAGGGCATCACGCCGCGCGACTGCAAGAAGGCGATGTAAGCCGCGCGCCGGCGGCGCACCAAAGCGCCGTCGGCCACCCGCCACCGTACCGGATCCGCCCATGTCGAACGCCCAGCCCGCACCTGCAACCGAGCGCTACCTCTCGGTCAACAACATCGAGGTCATCTACGACCATGTGATCCTGGTGCTCAAGGGGGTGTCACTTGAGGTGCCCAAGGGCCGCATCGTCGCGCTGCTGGGTGCCAACGGGGCCGGCAAGAGCACTACATTGAAGGCGATCTCGAACTTGCTCGGCGCCGAGCGGGGCGATGTCACCAAAGGCAGCATCGAGTTCGCCGGCACCCGCATCGACCGCCTCACGCCGGCCGAACTGGTGCGCCGCGGCGTGATCCAGGTGATGGAAGGGCGCCACTGCTTCGGCCATCTGACGATCGAAGAGAACCTGCTCACTGGCGCCTTCACGCGCAACGGCTCCCGCAAGCAATTGGCCGACAAGCTCGATAAGGTTTACACCTACTTTCCGCGTCTCAAGCAGCGGCGTACGTCGCAGGCGGGCTACACCTCGGGCGGCGAGCAGCAGATGTGCGCGATCGGCCGTGCGCTGATGGCCGAACCCGAGATGATCCTGCTCGACGAGCCATCGATGGGCCTCGCACCCCAGATCGTCGAGGAGATCTTCGAGATCGTGCGCGACCTCAACCAAAAGGAAGGTGTGAGCTTCCTGCTTGCCGAGCAGAACACCATGGTCGCGCTGCGCTACGCGCACTTCGGCTACATCCTCGAATCCGGCCGCGTCGTGATGGAAGGCGACGCCGAGACGCTGCGCAATAACGAGGATGTGAAGGAGTTCTACCTTGGGCTGTCGAGCACCGGCCGCAAGAGCTTCCGCGACGTCAAGCACTACCGCCGCAGGAAACGCTGGTTGTGAGTTACGGCCGCTTCGGCGGCGTGCCGCGTTGAGGCGGTGCGGGGTTGCCCGCACCGTGCGTGATCAAGCCGCGCTTGAGTCGTCGAGCGCCTGCTTGAAGTCGTCCAGGATGTCCTGCTGGTCTTCGATGCCAACCGACACGCGGATCAGCGATTCGGCGATGCCCATTTCGGCGCGCTTCTCGGCACCCATCTCCCAGAAGATCGTGTGAGCGACCGGGATGATCAGCGTGCGGGTGTCACCGAGGCCGGTGGCGATGATCGGCAGGGTGCGCAGCAGCGCA
>JAJZLD010000185.1 GCA_021803785.1 Pseudomonadota bacterium
GCGTCACGGCGCGGGTGAACTCGTTTTCCACAATCGCGCGCCCTTCGTTGATCTGGCGCACCAGCATCAGGATCGACTGCAGCACATCGAGCGGCTCAAAGCCGGCAATCACGACCGGCTTGCGGTAGTGCTGCGCGAAGCTCTCGTAGGGGCCGTAGCCGATCACGGTGCTGACATGGGCCGGGCCGACGAAGCCGTCGAGCGCGACGCGCGACGGATCGCCTTCCGATTCCATGATGTGCACCATCGCGGCCGGCGTCAGCACATGGTTGCAGAACACGCTGAAATTGGTGAGGCCGAGCGCGGCCGCCTGCTGGATCACCACAGCCGTCATCGGCGTGGTCGTCTCGAAGCCGATGCCGAAGAACACCACCTCGCGATCCGGGTGTTCGCGCGCGATGCGCAGCGCGTCGTCGCAGGAATACACCATGCGCACGTCCGCCCCCAGCGCCTTCGCCCGCATCAGCGAGAGCCCGCCGGAAGCCGGCACGCGCAACGTGTCGGCATAGGTGCAGAGGATCACGCCCTTGCCGCGCGCCAGTTCGATTGCGCTGTCGATGCGCCCGATCGGCAGCACGCAGACCGGGCAGCCGGGGCCGTGGATCATCTGCACGCCGGGCGGCAGCAGATCGAGCAGGCCGTAGCGCGAGATCGCATGGGTGTGGCCGCCGCAGAACTCCATCAGCCGGTAGCTGCGACCGGGCTGCACTTCGCTTGCGAGCGTTGCCGCGAGCTTGCGCGCGATGCCGCCGTCGCGGAATTCGTCGATGTACTTCATGCTCAGGCCAGCGGCGGCGTCAGCAGGCGTTCGCCCGCCATGGCGGCATCCAGTTCGGCGAAGGTGGCCAGCGTCAGCGCGGCTTCCTCCGGGTCGAGCCGCCCGATTGCAAAGCCGACGTGCACGATCACATAGTCGCCGACCGCCACGTCTTCCACCAACGCCAGCGACACCTCTTTCTGGACGCCGGAGAGTTCAATGCGCGCGCGGTCGTCAGCGAGCAGTTCGACGACGCGGGCAGGTATCGCAAGACACATGGTCAGTCCTCAGGGGGCGCCGGCCTCTGGCCGGTCATGTTGTTCAAGCATGCGTCGGGCAACCCAGGCCTGACCCAGCGCGAGGCCGCCATCGCCGGGCGGTGCGGCCTGTGCTTCAAGCATCGTCAGTCCGCGATGCTGCAGGGTGCTGTGCAGCCCCTGTGCGAGGATCGCGTTGAGGAAGCAACCGCCAGCGCACACCACGGTGCGGATTCCCTGCGACTCTGCCGCAGCGCCGACCCAGTCCGCCAGTGCATAGATCAAGGCCGCGTGGAATAGCGCGGCGGCCTGCTTGATGTCCGCCATCTCGCAGAGTTCGGCCAGCGCGGGGAAAAGATCGAGCTGAATGCCGCCTGCGAAGGTGTCGATCCGATGTAGCGGCGCCGCGAGGTGCAACGGCCCGAACCCCTGAGCCAAGCCTTCCAGCCGCATCGCAGCCTGCCCCTCGAAGCTCATGCGGGGCTGGATGCCCAGCAGGCCCGCGGCGGCATCGAACCAACGCCCCATGCTGGTGGTGGTCGGTGCTCGGCCGCGCAGCATCTGTGCGACCGCTGCGGCACCGGGCTCCTTGGCGAAGCGGGTTGTGATCTCGTCTTGACGGCCAAGTAGCGCCAGCGCGGCGGCGCCCATGCGCCAGGGTTCGCGCGCGGCGCGGTCGCCGCCCGGCATGGGCAGCGGACGCAGGTGGCCGAGCCGTTCGAACTGCGCGCCATCGACCCGCAGCAGTTCGCCACCCCAGGGCTGGCCGTCGGTGCCTAAGCCGACGCCGTCCAGCGCCAGGCCGAGCACCGGCGTGTCGAGCCGGTGTTCCGCCAGCACCGCGGCGATGTGGGCATGGTGATGCTGCACGCCGAGCGCCGGCACCTGCCAGCGCTCGGACAGTTGCAGCGCGAGCCGGGTGCTGAAGAAGTCCGGATGCAGATCGTGCGCGAGCGCCTCGGGCTTCACCTGCAGCAGCCCGGTGAGGTGATCGACCGCAGCCTCCAGCGCGCGGCAGTTCGCAACGCGGTCGAGGTTGCCGATGTGCTGGGACAGGAAGGCCTGATCGCCGCGGGTGAGGCACAGCGTGTTCTTGAAGAATCCGCCCAGTGCGAGCACGTCGTGGCGTGAGGCCGCTGCGGCGAGCCGGATCGCGCGAGGCGTGTAACCACGGGCGCGGCGAAGGAACTGTGGTGTCGCCTGACCCGCAAGCGGCCGAACCACGCTGTCGTCGCAGCGGATCAGGATCTCCCGCTCGTGCAGCAGCCAGGCGTCGGCAATGCCGCGCAGGCGTTCCAGCGCTTCGTCGTCGTCGGTGATCAACGGCTCACCGTGCGGGTTGGCGCTCGTCATTACCAGCGTCAGCGGCTGCGGTTCTGCGAGCCAGTCGGTGCCGGAAGGCCGACCCGCGGCTTCGTGGAACAGCAGGTAATGCAGCGGTGTGTAGGGCAGCATCGCACCCAGCCAGCCGAGGCCGGGCGCGACGCCGGGCAGGCGTGCATCGGTGTCCCCGCGCTTGGGCAGCAGCACGATCGGGCGGGCGACATCATTCAGCGCGGCAGCTTCCGTGGCGCCGAACGGCGCGAACTCGGAGAGCGAGGCGAGGTTGGCGACCATCACGGCGAGCGGCTTTTCTTCGCGGTTCTTGCGCGTGCGAAGCTTCTCCACCGCACTCGCGTTGCGCGCATCGCAGGCAAGGTGGAAGCCGCCCAGACCCTTGATTGCGACCACTTCACCGCGGCGCAGGTGTGCGAGTGCTTCCGCCACCGGATCGACGGCCGGGCTCACGGGCTGTGCCTTGCCGTCGTCCGCTGCGCGGAAGAAGCTCAGCTGCGGGCCGCAGTGGGGGCAGGCGTTCGGCTCGGCATGGAAGCGCCGGTTACTTGGCGCTTGGTATTCAGCCAGACAGGCCGTGCATTGCGCGAAGCGCGCCATGCTGGTGTTGGCGCGGTCGTAGGGCAGGTGCGCGGCGATGGTGTAGCGCGGGCCGCAGTCGGTGCAATTGATGAAGGCGTAGCGGTAGCGGCGATTGGACGGGTCGAAGAGTTCGGCGAGGCAGGCGGGGCAGATGCACAGATCCGGCCCGATCGTCGCGCGATGCGTGCCGCCCGCTTCGCTGTCGAGAATCTGGAAGCCCGTCTCGTCGCTCAGGCGTTCGCAGGGTTCGATCTCCAGCGTCTCGATCTGTGCGGAAGACGGCGCATCGGCATGCAGGCGCGCTGCGAAGGCGTCTAGCACGGGCGCATCGCCCTGTACTTCGATCGTGACGCCGCTTGCGTCATTGCGAACCCAGCCGCTGAGCTGCAGCGCGTGGGCGAGGCGATGGGTGAAGGGCCGGAAGCCGACGCCCTGAACAATGCCGGTGACGCGCAGCCGCCGGCGGATCATCAAGCCGCCGGGGCCTTCGTAACGGCGGCCACGCCGGCCGCGAGCCAGTCCAGCCAAGCCTCGCAGCCTTCACCGCTGCGCGTCGAGAGCTGGATCACAGGTAGATCCGGCCGTACCTGCCGCGCGTAGCGCACAGCCAGATCGACATCGAAGTCCAGATGCGGCAGCAGGTCGATCTTGCTGATCAGCAGCAGGTCGGCGGCGCGGAACATGTCCGGGTACTTCAGCGGTTTGTCCTCGCCCTCGGTGACCGAGAGGATCACGACCTTGTGCGCTTCGCCCAGATCGAAGGCTGCCGGGCACACCAGATTGCCGACGTTCTCGATCAGCAGCAGCCCGTCCGAGGGCAGCTGCGCCTGCTCGGCGAGCTGATCCGCCGCTTGGGCGACCATGTGGGCGTCGAGATGGCAGCCCTTGCCGGTGTTGATCTGTACCGCAGCCGCGCCGGTCGCGCGGATGCGCTCGGCATCGAAGGCGGTCTGCTGATCGCCTTCGACCACGGCCACCGGTGAGCGCGTGCCCCAACGCCGGATCGTATCGACCAGCAGCGTGGTCTTGCCCGAGCCCGGGCTGGATACGAAGTTCAGCACGAACAGCCCGCGCGCGAGAAAGCGGCTGCGGTTGGCGTTGGCCTGCGTGTCGTTGTCAGAGAGGATGTCCTGCTCGATGCGCAGGATCTGCGCCTCGCTGGTGCCGGGCGCGTGGCGCGCGTCGAGCGTACCGTGGGCGGGTCTGAACGATGCGGCCGCTGGGGGCGTGGCGACAGCGCGCCGCGGGCGAGCGTAACGCATCCCGTGTCCGTCAATGTGGGCCTCGCCGCCCCCGCATCCGCAGGTCACACACATCGCACAGTTCTCCAAATCTTGCAGGCTGCGACACGCGCCAAGGGGGCCGCGTTCCGCAGCGGTATAGCCTTGTCAGGCCGGAGCGCCCGGCTCGATCACGACATCGACCACGCGCATCTGATCGCCGTCCGTCACCTTCAGCCGGAAGCCTCCGCATGTCGTGCAGGGCATGCCGACCTGTTCCAGGTCGACTTCCGCCAGGCAGGTTTCGCACCACGCCCGGCCCGGCGTGCGCTCGACCTCGATGCGGGCGCCCTCGGCCAGCGTGCCACGGCTGACGACCTCACAACAATATTGCAGGGTCTCGGCCTCGACATGCGCGAGCGCGCCAATCGCCAGCGCGATGCGGGTCACGCGCCGCGCGCCGGCTTTGCGAGCAGCGCCTTCGACGATGCCGATCACGCGTTCGGCCAGGGACAGTTCATGCATTGGCGCATTGTCCACCATCCACTGCCAGCGGCCGCGGCAGCTTGGCGCTGATCTGACCGTGGTCAATTGGTCGGTCTTGCGAAATACCACGCATGCGCTGTCGGGCGTGCGCGCAGCCCCCTGCTGTGCGCTACAGCATCTGGCCCTTTCGTTCAAATACAAGCTTGGGCGCCAGCCCCAGCTTCTTGGCGAACTCGGCAAGTTGCCCGCGAGCGACCTCCAGCAATCGGCTGTAGGTGGGGGGCAATAGCCTTCGCCTAGCCTTTGAGTCACTGAAAACAAAAAGCCCCGGGTTCGCACCCGGGGCTTGTATTTACAACTTTAAACGAAGCGATCAGGCAACTTTCTTGCCGCCCTTCTTGGCTGCCGCCGGAGTGGCTTCCGTCTCTTCTTCGCGTTCGTACGGCTCGACGTAGGCGCGACCGTAATAGCTGTCGAGCAGGATCTGCTTGAGTTCGCTGATCAGCGGGTAGCGCGGGTTGGCGCCGGTACATTGATCGTCGAACGCATCTTCGGCCAGTTTGTCGACCTTGGCCAGGAAGTCGGCTTCGGACACGCCAGCAGCCTGGATCGATGCCGGGATGTTGAGGGTCTTCTTCAGGTCTTCGATCCACTCGACCAGCTTCTCGACACGCTCGTGGTCACGCGAGGCTTCGATGCCGAGGTGACGGGCGATCTGTGCGTAACGTGCGACGCTCTTCGGACGGTCGTACTGCGAGAACGCAGCCTGCTTGGTCGGGATGTCGACCGCGTTGTAGCGGATGACGTTCGAGATCAGCAGCGCGTTGGCCAGACCGTGAGCGATGTGGAACTCGGCACCCAGCTTGTGCGCCATCGAGTGGCAAACACCCAGGAATGCGTTGGCAAACGCGATACCGGCAATGGTCGCGGCGTTATGCACTTGCTCACGGGCCTTCGGATCCTTGGCGCCATTTTCGTAAGCGGAGGGCAGGTATTCCTTCAGCAGCTTGAGCGCTTGCAGGGCCTGTGCATCCGAGTACTCGTTGGCCATGATCGACACATAGGCTTCGAGTGCGTGGGTCACCGCGTCGATACCGCCGAAGGCGGTCAGCGACTTGGGCATGTTCATGACCAGGTTCGCGTCGACGATCGCCATGTTCGGCGTCAGTTCGTAGTCGGCGATCGGGTACTTCACGCCGGTCACTTCGTCGGTCACGACGGCGAACGGGGTGACTTCCGAGCCGGTACCCGAGGTCGTCGGTACAGCGACCATCATCGCCTTGGCGCCCAGTTTCGGGAACTTGTAGATACGCTTACGGATGTCCATGAAGCGCAGTGCGAGCTCTTCGAATGAGACTTCCGGATGCTCGTACATCACCCACATGATCTTCGCAGCGTCCATCGGCGAACCACCACCCAGCGCCAGGATTACGTCCGGCTGGAAGGCGTTGGCCAGCGACAGGCACTTGCGAACGATCGCCAGCGTCGGGTCGGCAGCCACTTCGAAGAACACCTCAACTTCCATGCCCAGGTTCTTGAGCAGACGAACCGTCTCATCGACATAACCGTTCTCGAACAGGTAGCGGTCGGTCACGATCAGGCAGCGCTTCTTGCCCTGCAGGTCGTCAAGGGCGAACGGCAGACAGCCGCGGCGGAAGTAGATCGACTTCGGAAGTTTGTGCCACAACATGTTCTCGGCTCGCTTCGCAACGGTTTTCTTGTTGATCAAGTGCTGGGGACCGACGTTCTCGGAGATTGAGTTGCCGCCCCACGAACCGCAACCTAGCGTCAGCGAGGGTGCAAGCCGGAAGTTGTAGAGGTCACCGATACCGCCTTGCGACGACGGGGTGTTGATCAGAATACGAGCGGTCTTCATCTTGTCGCCAAAGTGGCGGATGCGATCCTGCTGCAGATCCTGGTCGGTATAGAGGGCCGATGTGTGGCCGATACCGCCCATGGTGACCAGTGCAACAGCTTTGTCGCAGGCGTCGTAGAAGTCCTTGGCGCGGTACAT
>JAJZLD010000186.1 GCA_021803785.1 Pseudomonadota bacterium
GGCGATCGATGGTGGTGTGGTTGCGGCGCACCGCTTCTTCGAAGCCGCTGGTGCTGGGTTGGGTCACCGCTTGCGAACGCATGTCACCGGCGCCGATGCTGGCGTCAACGAGGCCGTCGGTATGGTTCTTGATGAACTCGTGATCGACCCAGGCTTTGGCTGCGATTTCCGTGAAAATCGCGTTGAGCAGGATCAAATCGGTGCCCGATTGCGGGGCGAGGTGCAGCACGTTCGCCTTTCCGGCTTCGGCTTCGCACACCGCAACCGTGGGCGTGCGACGCGGATCGACGATGACGATGCGGGCGCGATCCACAGGCTCCTTATCGCCAAACTCCGCTTTCTTTTTGGCAACGCTTTCGCCACGGAGATTGGGAACCCAGTGATTGAGAAAATAATTCGTCACGGTCTCCAGGGGATTGGCGCCAACGACGAAGATGGTATCGGCCAGTTCGGCGTCCTCATAGCAGTTGTTCAGCTCCGGCACGCCCATGTCGCGCGTGCCATGCACCTCGCTGTTATAAGCAGGACGATTATGGATACGGACATTTTTTATCTTCATGCTCTCAAAGTAGAGTTTTCCTGTCGCCCAGGTGTTCTCATACCCGCCGCCGGCGCCGCCATGGTCATACATGGAGACGATCAATCCGTCTTCGCCCTGGCGTTCGACGACGCGACGCGTTACCTCCGCAACGAGCCCGACCGCGTCGTCCCACGACGTCGGCGAGAGCTGGCCATAACGCCACACCAGCGGATCCGTGAGCCGTTCGGCGGAGGTGCCGCGCACTTGCGAGTAAGACAGCACCGCCATCTTCGCGCCGCGCGTCGATCCGAGGCCACCATTGACGACGCATTTCTCATCCGGCTTGATGACGAGATGCACATCGCGGCCATTCTGCTTGACGATGTTGTACATCGAGGGCGCGAACCAGTTGGGAGTCATCGCCCCTTGCTGCTCGCTGAGGTCAGCACCGAAGATGTTCTCGCTCGGCTTCGGTCCGCCCTGGCGATCGATCGGCCACGAGATCGCATGATAGCCGCAGCCAACGATGCAGAACTGGCAGGTGACATTCTGCACTTTGGCATCCCGTGGCGGGATCGGCAGCCGGCTCGTATTGGTTTTATAGGCCATGATTCTCGCCTCCCTCAGCTTTCACGCACGTTGTTCAGCCGGCCATAAATCAGCTCATCGACCGCGACCGCCCGAATATCGCCTTGATTGTCGATATGCAGACGAAACTGCGCGAGATTCTGAGTGGCATGGCCCCAGATCTGCAGCCCGCCCTTTTCGGTATCGAAGCGGCTGTAATGCCTCGGGCAGTTCAGGGACCGATCATCGGCGCGATAAAATAGCGGGAAACCCTTGTGAGGGCAGAGGATGCTGAAGGCCACGATATCACCGTCAGGCCCCGCGCCCCCCTCAACCGGACGGCCAAGCTTCAGCAAAACGCCGGGGCTATCATCGTCCGGGTAGTTGATGCTGACCGGGACATCGACTTTCAAATCTTTGAGGTTGGCGAGGCGCTTTCGCGGATACTCAACCAGGGCGAGGGCCTGAGGGGTAGCCCGGTTCTCCGCCCACGCCGGCAATGCGGTGCTCGCCACCGCGCCCGTCGCTACCGCTGCGGTGCGCGCAAAAAAAGCACGCCTCCCCGCAGCGGCGAGTTTGTCGCACCCGTTCATGATCGTCCTCCCTAGAGTTCCAAGTTTCTGGAATAGATGTTACACAGAACGTCATGCCGCGCAAGCGTTTGTTTGTTATATATAAATATACATAACGAGGCGGGAGATAGGGCGCTGTATATTCCATTGACAGGATATGCTGATGGGCGTATATAAACGGGCATGCCCGAGATCACGCGCTTTCTCCTTGCGCTTGCTGATCCCCTTCGTTTGCGCTGCCTCGCCTTGATTGCCGAGCGGGGAGAGGTGTGCGTGTGCCAGCTCACGCATGCGCTTGGCGTGCCACAGCCCAGGGTGTCGAAGCATTTGCTGGTGCTGCGTGACGCCGGCATCTTGATGTCGCGCCGTTCCGCGCAATGGGTGCTTTATCGGCTGGCGCGTCTTCCCCATTGGGCGGAGATGAGTCTCGCGGGCGCTCTCGAGGGCGTCGTCGCAGACCCGCAATATCGGATAGATCTTTATCGTATCACTACGGCGCCAGCGGGACCACCGGCGCGTGTGCCGACGACTAACCGAAAGGAGGAGGTTGACGCATGACCCCCATGATCAGCGCGCCGCAAGAATTTCACCTCAGCCTGCGCGTGGCAGATCTCGAGGTGAGCGCCAATTTCTATACCCTTTTCTTCGGCTGTGCCGCGAAGGAGAAGACCCCACGCTACGCAACCTTTATCGTGCCCGCCTTGCATCTTAACTTTGTTCTCTTGGTCAATGACCGCGGCGGCGATCTCGACACCTATAGTCTTTATCATCTCGGTCTTGGGGTCGCGGATCGGGCGGCGGTCATCGAAAGCTATCATCGCGCGCAAGCCGCCGGGGCGGAGATCGTAAAACCACCGCGCACGACATGGCGCGGCACGCCCTTGCATGAACTCTGGCTCCGCGACCCCACGGGTTATCTCATCGAAATCTATGCGCGACTTACCCAGGCGGAACTTGCGAAAATGCCCGCCGATCGTGAGCCGGTTCTGCTGGTAGAGAACACCGCCGCGGGCTATGCCGGCGCCACCGAGGATGGAGAGGTATCATCATGGATCGCCGAGACGTCTTAACCGCTGCGATGGTTCTGTCCGCAACCGGATTTATCGCGCACACGAAGGCAGACGAAATGCGGTCGAGACTATCTCCGCCAACGGGACCGGTGACATTTTATCTCGAATTCCGCGTAGCACCTCCGGAAAACCCGGCCGCGATGTCGGCAGTCCACGAGTTGACGGCATCGTTAGCAAAAACCCAGGGATTTCTTCATCTGTCGCTAAAGCAGATGGTCGGCGACTCGACGATGGTAAAAAACTATCCCGAATCTTACAAAGGCATATTGGCGGACGCCTATCTGGAGGGTCTTAAGGCTGGACGCCAGCCTTATTTCTACGCGTTGTTCATAAGATTTGCCGACTACAATGCGTTGCACGCAAGTGGTGCCGAGCAGGCATTCCCACGTGTGGTAGGCCCTCATCTCCGCGCGGTTTCCGCCGGTCCGGCCGGTCCGGTTGATAGTCTAAAGCCGATGGCATGGTATCAGGGTATCTTTGAAACGATTGCCGTCGGTAATCGCGCGTCGATTATCTACGACGCGCCGGGGATTGCGACGTTTCTGCGTCAGCCCGCAGATGGACCGGAGTTGACGACGGTCGCCAATCACGTCTTCATCAATGAGGCCGATCGCAGGCAATTCGACCGGGACGTTGTGGCGCTCCTGAAAGTCGCGCAGGAGACTTTTCAGCCCAATGACGACGCCAATCAGGCTGGCATGCCCGGCACGCGTGACAACCGTTGGTATCGTAAGGCGGTGAGCACGGAAATCCTGCGTAATGCGTTCCCAGATGGATCGTTGCGAGCCTATCTCATGCATGGCGTATGGGACAGTGTTTGGGACCATGAAAACTCGCATCTCGATCCCCGCTTTCAACGCGCGGCCGAGCCGGTCGGGCAGATGGTGGTGATAGGGCCGGTGGAGCCGTTTTATCGAACAATGTTTTCCGCCGGGGCGGTAACATCGTGATCGGACATGCGCAGGCTGATGCTAAATGCTGTGTGAAACGAATTAAGGAGGTTTATCATGACCAAATCCTCTGGACCGTCGGCCCAAGATCTTCTCGAAGCGATGCGCGCTGGCATGGGGCGGGTTCCCGCTGCCATTGAGAAATCCACGGCCATCGACGAGGGATTGATTCATGAGCATATGCGCTCACGCATGTATGCCATGCCAGCAGGCGGTGCGCTGGACGAAGAGACCCGAACCCTTATTTATCTCGCTGCGGCATTGGCTGGCTCAAGCCCCGCGTGTGTCCGTGCCATGGCGGATAAGATCGCCCAGCAAGGCATCCCGGCGGCCAAGGTTCTGGAGACAGTACATATCGCACGCTTTGCCATGGCGACCAAAATCATCGGTGATGCCGAACCGGTGTTCGACGCGCTGATCGGGTCACAAAAATGACCTGCTTGCAGGGTAACCCTCTCATAGGGGACTTTTTGTCGCGCGGGCATCGGCAAGTGGTGCAAGGATGACCGCAAGCCACGTCATTGCGCCAGCTAATGGAGAGATAAAACTCACCATCGTTGCGATGATAAAGACCAGCGCGAGGATACCGGGTCCAATCACCAATCGCCACGGCTTCGTCGGCATTGACGAGATGGTGGCCAGCCAAAGACTCTCGTTGGTGGCTGCAAGGATTGCGAAATAGCCGCTATAAAACGCGGCGATCCAGGGGGTGGTTCCATCGTGGCTATAAAGAAGCGTCGGCACCGGAAGCAGGACAACGAGAAAAAGGAACGAGAAAGTTACAAAAAGATAGCGGCGGGTATTCGCGTTGGTGAGACCAAGACGTCGGTGATGGCTGAACTAGAAAATGCCAGAAAATAGAAAACTGTATCCGAACACAAAAATCGGTCGCAACATTATCCTGACGGCCGCATGCCAATCGCCCTCTCCGACCTGGCGATCGAGCAAGGGCAGGCTGTAGATAGGCATCGTCATCGCAACACCAAATATGGTGTCACTCAGTACCTCGAGACGCCGCGCCAGAAAACTGCTCATCATAATACTCTCCGGGATTCAAGCTCTATCGATCCGCACCTGGCCACGCCACCTGATACCGCATGACATCCAGTCGGGCCAGCATGGGGCGCGGCAACTCCGAGTTTTCTGGCTACGAAATGGGCCAATGATATGGATTGAGGCGACGAAATCGAATGGGGTTGACATCGATTAATTCCCCTCCGCCCCGGTCTGATAGGATCGGGTGAGCGTAGGTCCGCGACGCGAAGGTAATGTGTGTCATGGAGATGAAGGCTGTCCAACGGGCCCCCGGCGAGGTGGTGGCGTCGGGGGTGACGACAAGCGGGCCAAGGCGGCGGCTGCGTTTCCTGATCCTGCTGCTCGCGCTGGTGCTGTTGGCGGGCGGCGGCGCGGTCTATTGGCGCAGGGCGCATCCCCCGGCGGTGATCGCTGCGGTCGCGGTCTATGGCACGATTGATATCCGCCAGGTCTCCCTTTCCTTCAACGACAGCGATCGCATCGCGCGGCTTTTGGTGCAGGAAGGCGATCATGTCACGCGCGGCCAGTTGCTCGCGACCCTCGACACCACCCGCCTCAAGGCCAATGCCGACAAGGACGCCGCCGATGTCGAGGCGGCGCAGAAGACGCTGACCCGTCTGCTCGATGGCTCGCGCCCGGAAGAGATCGCCGAGGCGCGCGCCGCCCTCGCGGCGGCGCAGGCGACCGAGGTCAACGCGCGGGTCAATTTTGTGCGCTATAATAAACTTTCGCCAAGCGGGGCGGAGACCAAACAGAACCGCGACAATGCCGAACAGACCTTGAAGGTCGCGACCGCCAACCGCCAATCCGCCGAGCAGGCGCTCGCGCTCGCGGTGGAGGGGCCGCGCTGGGAGGATATCGCGGTCGCGCGCGCGCAGCTCGCCTCGGCGCAGGCGGAGCTGGTCTATGTCCAGCAGCAGCTCAAGGACGCCGAACTCCTGGCCCCCGCCGACGGGTTCATCGAAGACCGCATTCTCGAACCCGGCGACATGGTGACGCCGCAAACCCCGGTCTTCACCCTCGATCTCACCGAGCCGGTCTATGCCCGCGCCTATCTGCCCGAACGCGAATTGGGCCGGGTGCGCCCAGGGATGCGCGCGGTGATCGAAACCGACGCCTATCCCGGCGAACAGTTTCCCGCCTGGGTCGGCTTTATCGCGACCACCGCCGAGTTCACCCCGAAAACCGTCGAAACCACCGAGATCCGCACCGAACTCGTCTATCGCATGCATGTCTATGCCTGCAATCCCGATGGCCGCTTGCGGCTCGGCGCGCCGGTCAGCGTGAAGATCCCGCTCGCCAACAACCCGCCGCGCGCGCGCGGAGAAAAACCCTGTGGCTGAGCCGGCCGGGGCCAAGGGTGCAGAGCGATTTGGCCATCGACAACAGTCTGCACTGGATCCAGACCCTATGGGGGCGAGCAGCGGCCGAGGATTGGGTATCCTTTTGCCTTGTTGCTCGAACCGAAGGGACCCCTACATGCGACCGACTGGAAATCCGACGCTTTCGACCGCCGCTCTCTGTCAATGGCGGAGCAAAACCGGGCGGCCTATTTTGGCGCAGCGTTGGAATGGCGGTGAAGGAGAAAAGGAGAATCCTGTCTCTCATGGCTACGCAACTTGGTTTGTTCTTCCTGATAACACTTACAAATTATACGTGGAGAGCGAATTCATATCCGAGGGGAAGCGGTCGTTCGTGAAAGGGATTCTCGGGATATCTTGAATTATGGCCAGAGCATTTTCGCGCGTGAGCCGGCGTATTTGCCAAGACCCTACTCCCAATCCTCGACGTGCAGCCCTGGGACACGCTCGAACTCCCGAGTGTTGTGCGTGATCAGTGTCAGCGCTCGCGCCATCGCTTGCCCCGCGATCAGCACGTCATAAGGACCGATCGGCGTTCCAGCGGCGGCCAGCGCTGCCCGGATCTCGCCG
>JAJZLD010000187.1 GCA_021803785.1 Pseudomonadota bacterium
CGACGGGACCGACTCTTACGCTCTTGCATGGTATCCACCTGTTTTGTTAGTGGACACCATCCTTCACGCCATCGGACGCCGGCTCAAGATGGGTTTGGCGGACGCTTACGACCCGGGTTCCGCAACAAGAAAAGAAGCCCGGCTGGCTGCCGCCGCCGGGCTTTTCTCTCGTAGAGTCCGTCTTGAAGGCTAGACCAGACGGGAGCGTCGCCAGACGGCCTCGACGTAAGCAACGGCGTCGAGCGCTGTGCCACTGCGCTGCGCATGCCAGATTGTCTCGCCGAGGCACTCGAGCACGTCGTGCAACGCTGCATGGCGATCGCCCCGTACTGCGAGGCAGGCATCGTAGGCGGCACGTAGCCCGGGCGGTTGATCGATCGACAGTTGCTCGTGAATCGCAAGGTGAAGCGACAGGTGCAGAAACGGGTTGATCTGCCCGTCCTCGGGCGAGAAGTCCTTTTCTGCGCTCTCTGGGGCGTCGAGTAGCGCGTGGTATTCCGGGTGCTGTTCGATCAGTTCGGCGGCGACCTGCTCCAGTGGCGCCAGCCCGGCACGCTGGCGATACTTCTGCCAGGCGTCGATGAAGAAACGGCGGGCTTGGTCGCGGGATGGATTGAACACGATGTTGGCTCTCTGAAAAGTGATGGCGACGAGGTAGGGACCGATTCAGTCTGTCTTGTCCCGATACTCGCATAGATCACGCACGATGCACTGTCCGCACAAGGGTTTGCGCGCGGTGCATACATAGCGGCCATGGAGAATCAACCAGTGATGCGCATCAAGCAGGAAATTCTTGGGTACCCGTCGGAGCAGGGCTTTCTCGACCTCCAGCACATCTTTGCCGGGGGCTAGGCCCATACGGTTTGCGACACGGAAAATGTGCGTATCGACCGCCATGGTTGGCTGGCGGAACAAGGTGTTGAGCACCACGTTGGCGGTTTTTCGGCCGACGCCGGGTAGCGCCTCAAGTGCATCCCGGTCAGCCGGGACTTCGCCCGCATGCCGCTCGAGCAGGATTCGCGAGAGCATCGCGACGTTCTTCGCCTTGTTGCGGTAGAGGCCGATCGTCTTGATGTGCTCCGCGATGCCGGCTTCGCCAAGCGTCGCCATGGCGGCCGCATCGGGCGCAACCGGGAACAGGCGGCGTGTGGCGAGGTTGACGCCCTTATCGGTGGACTGCGCTGAGAGGACGACGGCCACAAGTAACTGGAAGCCGTTGCCGTATTCGAGTTCGGTCGTGGGTGTCGGGTTGGCCGCTTTCCAGCGCTCAAACGCCTCGGCGACCGCGGCGCGCGGCATCAACTTCGGCATTGTTCAGGCAGAGACGGGCGCTGCCGCCGGCCGTGCCTGGGCTGCGCGCTTGGCCGCGCGCGCGTCCAGCCAGCTCTTGCCTGCGATCAGGCAGGCGAGCGAGATGAAGGCGCCGGGTGGCAGGATCGCAACGAGGAAGCCGGGATAAGTCTCGGGCAGCACGCGCAGAGGTTGGGCCGACGGGATAATCATGTCGATGCCGTTGAATAGATGGCCCGTGCCGATCAGCTCACGCATGCCTCCCAGCAGTGCGAGCAACCAAACAAGGCCCGCACCCATCGCAAAACCATCAACCGCAGACGACAACGGCCCGTTCTTGGCGGCGAACGCCTCGACGCGCGCAAGAACGATGCAGTTGGTGACAATCAGCGGTACGAAGATGCCGAGCACCAGATAGAGACTGTGCAGATAGGCGTTGAAAGCGAGATCGAGCACCGTGACCAGCGCCGCGATGATCAAGATGAACACCGGGATGCGGATCTCGTAGGGGATCAGATTGCGCAGTGCCGCGACAACGGCGCCGGAGATAGCCATCACCACAGCGGTTGCCAGCCCGAGGCTGACGCCGTTGATCAGATTAGTGGATACAGCGAGGATTGGACACAGGCCGAGCAGTTGAACGAGGCCGGTGTTGTTCTTCCAGATGCCGGCTTGGGCGATTTCGCGCAGATGCTTCAGGTTCATTGGAATTGCCTCACTTGAACAGCGCGTCGCGGTGGGCTGCCGCGTAAGCAGCGACGCGGCCGACCGCTCGGGTAACCGCGCGGGCGCTGATCGTTGCGCCGGTGTTGTAGTCGAAGGCGCCACCGTCCTTCTTCACCGTCCATGCCGCCAGCGGTAAATCACGGGCAGGACGCTCGAACTGACTGATCCATGGATGCGCCTTATTCTTGTCCTTGCGCGGATCAATGTAGTCGCCCAAGCCCGGTGTTTCGCGGTGCTGCGTGACGCGGGCGCCGAGTACCTGGCCGTCGGCTGCGACCGCCACGATCAGTTCGACGCGCCCCGCGTAGCCATCGGGTGCTACCGCCTCCATTACCAAGGCGGCCGGTTGGCCTGCGCGTCGTGCACGCCATACGTGGCCCCCCCGATCGAGGCCGAGCTCTGGTGTGGGCGGCAGCCTGATCACGTCCTCAAGCAGGGCGTTGTCATACCCGCTTCGCGGCAGGATCTGGTCAATCAGTAACAGTTTTTCAGCGTTCGCACTGCGTGCGATCGGGTCGCGCGTAAGCAGGTAGCCACCAGCCATGAAGGCGGTGAATACCAAGGTAAACACCAGCATCGCCAGAGCGGTGCGAAGGGATAGGCTGCCGGCCGTCGGTTCATTCATGGCGTCGGATCAGTTCTTGGTTTTGTGGCCGAACACGGGTGGCTGGGTCTTCATGTCGATCAGTGGCACACACAGGTTCATTAGCAAGGTCGCGAACGCAACACCGTCGGGGAACGATCCGAAGTGCCGGATGATCCATGTCATCAAGGCAGCACCCGCGGCGTATATGAGCTTGCCGCGCGGCGTGGTAGCGCCTGAAACCGGATCGGTCAGGATAAAGAAGGCGCCAATCATCGCGGCACCCGAGAACAGCGAGAAGACAGGGCCGGGATAGCTTTGTGGCGCAGCGATCGACGCGATGGTCTCCAGCGCCGCGAGGCTGCCGAGGTACGCGACCGGGATGTGCCAGGTGATGATCCGACGTGCGAGCAGGTAGAGCCCACCGATCAGGAAGGCGACGGCGATCCACTCCCAACCGCGGCCAGCGAAAAGACCAAATCCATCGCCTTGCAGCAGTGCATTCACGCTGCTGCCTTCGGCGCGCAGGCCCGTGCGCAGTGAATCAAGCGGGGTGGCGGCGGTGACGGCGTCGACAGCGCGCGCGCCGCCAAAGATCAGGTCCAACTGCGCGGCTGCGTCCAAGCGGCCGGCGCCGGGCCACTGCGACATCAGCGCAGGGAAGGCAACGATCATTACCGCATACGCAACCATTGCCGGGTTAAACGGGTTCTGCCCCAGGCCGCCGTAGAGGTGTTTGGCAACCACAATGGCGAAAGCCGTCCCGGCGACGACCAGCCACCATGGGCCGATGGAAGGAAAGGCCAACGCGATCAACCACGCGGTGACGATGGCTGAAAGGTCTGCTAGGGAACGGCCGATCGGGCGCCCGCGCAGTTTGAGGAAGCCCGCCTCAAACGCAATCGCCGTCGCGGTGGCGAGCGCGATCTGAACCAGAATCCCGACGCCAAAAAACCAAGCGTAGACTGCGATCGCGGGTACCAGCGCAAGCAGCACTTCGGCCATCACGCGCGTAACACTGGTGGGCTTGCGCAGGTAGGGTGAATTGAGAGACATCGTGGTCGTCAGCCTTCAGCGGGCGATTTTTCGGTGGGCTGCGCCGCGATGTTTCCGTCTGCAGGCGCAATGGCGGCGCGGTGCGCATCCGCGTTGACGATTTGCGCCTGTTGATCGGGGGGCAGCGCTTCCGTGTTTTGCGGAGCGATGGCTTCGCGCTGTGCTTTTGCGCGCGCCATCGCGGCGGCGATCAACGCTTTCTTTGAGTCTTCAGAATGGTCTGATGTGCCGGCTGGGGCGGCAGCCGCTGCCATGCTCGCAGCAGCCCGACTGGCTGCCGTTTTGGCTGCGAGCTTTTCGGCTTTCTCGCGCTTTTCGCGCTCGATTCGTTCGTTGCGGAACTCGAAGCGGTCGCGCGCCACATCGGCTGCATGTTTCTGCCGTTCGCGCGCCCAGATCTCGCTTTTCGAGAACCGGAAATAATCGACCAGCGGAATGTGCGAAGGGCAGACGTAGGCGCAGCAGCCGCACTCGATGCAGTCGAACAAGTGGTATTCCTGCGCCTTGCCGAAGTTCTTTGCACGCGAGTACCAGTAAAGCTCGAACGGCTGCAGATCAGCCGGGCAGGCGCGCGCGCACTCGCCGCAGCGGATGCAGCCGATCTCGGGCTCCGGGGGCGGGAACAATTCGGGGCTTCCGACCAGGATGCAGTTAGTCGCCTTGACGACCGGCACATCGTAAGCCGGCATACGGAAACCCATCATCGGGCCACCCATGATGAAACGGTCTGTACCGGGTTTGATGCCGGCCAGTGCGGCGACATGGTTCATCGGGGTGCCGAACAGCACTTCGTAGTTGCCGGGGCGTTCGACGTTGCCAGCCACGGTCACAATGCGCGAAACCAGCGGACGACCGCGATCGATAACATCTGCAATCGCGTACGCAGTACCGGTGTTGAAACACTGCACACCGTAGTCGGTCGAGCGGCGACCGTGCGGCACTTCGATGCCGGTGAGCACGCGGATCAATTGCTTGGCGCCGCCCGCCGGGTAGCGCGTCGGAACGGCAACGACTTCCATCGAGCCGGCAGCTCGCGCGCTGACGGCGTGCTGCATGGCGGCAATGGCTTCCGGCTTGTTGTCCTCGATGCCGATCAATACGCGACGTGCCTGCAGCAGTTGCTGCATGATCTCGGCACCGCGGATGATCTGCTCGGCGCGTTCGCGCATCAGCAGATCATCGCAGGTGATAAAGGGCTCGCACTCGGCGCCATTGATAACCAGCGTGTCGGTGCCGCCGTTCGCGGGTTTCAGCTTCAGATGGCTGGGGAATACCGCCCCACCCAGGCCCACGACACCCGCGTCACGCAATTCGTCGCGGACCTGGTCAGGGCTCATTGCGCGAAGCGATATCGGTTCGCAATCAATCCAACGCTCCTCTCCATCCGGCTCGATGACGACGCTCAACGTGGTGAGCCCTGAGGGGTGCGCCATGACGCGCGGTTCGACAGCCACGACGCGCCCAGACGTGGGGGCGTGGACCGCGCTGGACACATTACCGTCCGCAGCACCAATGCGCTGGCCTTTCAAAACGACGTCACCCGTTTCGACCAACGGATACGGCGTGCCGCCGACGTGCTGATGCAGAGGAACGATCAGTTGCGCCGGAAGCGGCACAGCTTTGATGGGCTCGCGCGTCGAGTCGGTCTTGTATGTGGCCGGCTTGACGCCGCCGTTGAATTTGAAGAGCTTGCGCTGCATCAGGCGGCTGTCCTGATCGGAATCACGGGGTAGTGCCACTTCCAGGTGTCGACCGTTTCACCAACCGGTTCCATCGTGATGCAATCGACTGGGCAGGGCGCCAGACAGAGTTCGCAACCGGTACATAGCTGATCGATCACCGTGTGCATCTGCTTCGCGGCGCCGACGATGGCATCGACCGGGCATGCCTGGATGCAGAGCGTGCAGCCGATGCAGGTGTTCTCATCGATTACGGCGACGGATTTAGGCTTCTCGACTCCGTTCTCGGCGTTCAGCGGCTTGAATTCGCGACCTAGCAGGTCGGCGAGCTTGCGGATACCTTCCTCGCCACCAGGCGGGCATTGGTTGATATCGGCTTCACCACTGGCAATCGCTGTTGCGTAAGGCTTGCAACCAGGGAATCCGCACTGGCCGCATTGCGTTTGAGGCAGGATGGCGTCGATCTTGTCGACCAGCGGGTCGCCCTCGACCCGGAACTTGACCGCAGCAAACCCCAGCGCCGCGCCGATGGCGATAGCCAGGCCGGCCATGACGAGAAGTGCGCTCAGCATCGTCGTGTCGGTTTCATTTGAAGCGGTCGAGGCTGGCGAAGCCCATGAAGGCGAGGCTCATCAACCCCGCGGTGATCAGCGCGATCGGCGTGCCGCGAAAATGCAGCGGTACATCAGCACCGTCGACCCGCTCGCGTATCGCCGCGAAGAGGATCAGGGCGAGCGAGAAGCCCGCGGCGCTACCAAACCCGAAGAGCAGCGATTCCATGAAGTTGTGCTTCAGTGCAACAGAAAGCAACGGAATGCCGAGTACCGCACAGTTGGTGGTGATCAGGGGTAGATAGATTCCCAAAACCTGATGCAGCACCGGGCTGGTTTTCTGGATCACCAACTCGGTCAGTTGCACGATTGCCGCGATCACAACGATGAAGGCCAGCGTGCGCAGATAGCTCAAATCGAGTGGTGTCAGCAGCAAGTGCTCGATCAGGTAGCTCAAGCCACAGCCCAGCGTCAGCACGAACGTGGTCGCCATGCCCATGCCCAGCGCAGTGTCGAGCTTCTTCGAAACCCCCATGAATGGGCACAGGCCGAGGATCCGGACAAACACGACGTTGTTGACCAGAACCGCGCCAAGCAGCAAGAAGATGTAATGCGCCATGGGCTAAAAGGGGTAGGTATAGTCTCGGGATTATCGCTGCAACGCAATGCGATCCTCAAGCCGCGGGCTGAAACTGACGCACGCTTTA
>JAJZLD010000005.1 GCA_021803785.1 Pseudomonadota bacterium
TGTACTGGCGCGCGAGAAGAAGCGGGCGCTGGTGGTGATTCTCACGAACCTGCGCGACGAGGACGACGACAACCTGCTCGCCGCGGCACGCCTGCTGGGCAGCCGGCATCTGGTGCTGGTGGCCAGCCTGCGCGAACGTGCATTGGACGCGATCGTCGATATGCCGGTCGGAGATCTCGACAGCGCGGCGCTACACGGCGCCGCCCACGATTACCGCAGCCGCCGCGAGGCGTGCTTTCGCCGCTTGCGCCAAGCCGGCGTGCTCTGCCTCGACACCACGCCCGAATCGCTCGCAATAACAACAGTCAACCGCTATCTGGCGGTCAAGGCAGAGGGTCGCCTCTGAGACTTTCCGGCGCGGTGGGTAAAATGCGGCGATGAAAGCACGTCAGCCAGATCCGAATCTGTTCCTCGCGCAAGGAATGGCCTTGCATCGGCAGGGCCGCCTGCCAGATGCGGTTCAGGCCTACCAGGCCGCCCTTCGCGCCGCCCCCAACCTGCATGCTGCGAGCAAGTACCAGGGTCTGGCACTTTTCCAGATGGGCTTGAGGGAGCCCGGGCTGGCGATGATGCGCCGCGCCGCAGAACAACTGCAGGACGATGCATCGGCCTTCTTCAACCTCGGGCAGGCGCTGTGTGAAATCGGACGTGATCGCGAAGGCCTCGCAGCATTTGTACGCGCAGCCGAGAGCGACCCGACAGACGCCGATACGCGACGACGCATCGCCCAGCTTGCTGAGCGGCAGGGCGACCGAGCGCTTGCGATCACGCATCTGCGCGCCGTCGCCGAGCAACAGCCGGACGCCGCCGATGTGTGGGATGCGCTGTCGCAGCTTTGCTATTTTGAAGGCCAGCTCGAAAGCGCCGTCGATGCTCATCGGCGAGCGGCGGTACTCAATCCAAAGATTCTCGATCAGCGACGCATCGGCTACGCGGATCCAGATCCGGCGCTCGCGCCACGCGTCACCCCGTTGCAGCCGGACACAGCGCGCCATCCGTCGATGGCCAAGCCGCAGGCGCTTGCAGCCTTCGCCGAGGCAGCCGGCCTCGCAATCATCGACGACGTACTCAAGCACCCGCTCGGCTACCGCGAACACGCGCTGGAGCAAGACTTCCAACCCATCGCCTACGCCGGCCAGAATTTCCCCGGCCTGCAGACCAAGGGCAATGATCCGCAGGAAATCATGACCGTGGTCGCCAGCGCGCTGGGGCGGCGGGTCAAGTGGATGTCTCCCGACACCGGCGCTTACCGCGTATCTTACGCAGGCTCGACCGCACGAACCGACATCCACGTCGACAACGAAGATGGCGACAATTGGGATCGCTTCGCTGCGGTGCTCTACCTCAACCTGCCCGGCCAGGAACAGGGCGGTACGATGTTCTGGCGCCATCGAGATACCGGCTGGGAGCGCCGTTTGCCGGACGAACAAGTCCGCGCCGCGGGCTTCCGTAGCTTCAAGGCATTCCAGGAGCGCTGGCTGCCCAATCAGGCGAGCCGCCCGTTCAACGAGATCGCCGACGGCCGCGACGCCTGGGAGCCTATCGTCGAACTGCCGATGCGCAACAACCGCCTCGTTCTGTACCGCGGCCATTTCTTCCATTCGCTGTCGAACGTATTCGGCTCGACGCTGCAGGACGGGCGCCTGGTGCAGCTCTTCTTCTTTGAGCTGGCCTAATCCGACAATCTGTTGGTTACGAGCTGTTACCAGTGAGCAGGTGGCGGGCGTGTAAAATTGCGGGATGCATCGACACCACGCCCCGTCGCATCGCTTAGCGGTGCGCGTGTATTACGAGGACACCGACGCCGCTGGTGTCGTGTATTACGCGAACTATCTCAAGTTCTGCGAACGTGCCCGCACCGAGTGGCTGCGGGCGCTTGGTTTTGAGCAGCAGATGCTGCGCGAGGAACGCGGGCTGGTTTTCGTGGTCCGCAACGTCGAAGCCGAATACCTCAAGAGCGGTGTGCTCGACGATGCGCTAACGGTAGAAACCTACGTTGCCGAAATGGGCCGCTCGAAGATCGTATTCGCCCAGACCGTCATGCGCGGCAGCGAACGCTTGTTTGAATCCCGTGTCAGCGTCGTCTGCGTGGACTGGAACAAACGCAAGCCCACCTCGGTGCCGCCTGACATCCGGACGCTGATGGCGTCCAACCTTGACTCTCATTCGGAATCCCATCGATGACCGGAAACGACGACCTTTCCATCCTTTCGCTGATCGCGCACGCCAGCATCGTCGTCCAGTTGGTGCTGCTGCTGCTGATCGTTGTGTCACTGATGTCGTGGTACTGGATCTTCCGCAAGGGCATCGCAATCCGCGCCGCACGCGCGCGCACCATCGAGTTCGAACGCGAGTTCTGGAGTGGCGGCGACCTCGGCGCGATCTACCGTAGCGCATCGGCCTCGCGCGAAATGGTCGGGCCGCTGGGCCGCATCTTCGAAGCCGGCTATCGCGAATTCGCCAAGCTGCGCGGCCAGAACAACCTTGACGCCTCGGACATCATCGACGGCGCCCGCCGCGCCATGCGCGCGACCTACCAGCGCGAGCTCGACGACCTCGAAGCCCACACAGCGTTCCTCGCCTCCGCCGGTTCGGTGAGCCCGTATGTCGGCCTCTTCGGTACGGTGTGGGGCATCATGCACGCCTTCAAAGGTCTTGGTGACGTCGGCTCAGCCACCCTGTCACAGGTCGCGCCCGGCATCGCTGAGGCGCTGGTTGCCACCGCAATCGGCCTCTTCGCTGCGATCCCGGCGGTGGTTGCCTACAACCGCTTTGCCTACGACATCGACCGCCTCGCCACCCGCTTCGAGAGCTTCCAGGAAGAATTCTCGAACATCCTGCAGCGCCAGTTGAAGTGATGGCCACGCACTCAAGCATTCGTTCGCGGGCCATCCAAGGCTCGCGCGCCGCACGTGGGACGACCCGGCAGGAGGCCTCATGAGCCGTCGTCCGCGCCGCATGATGAACCAGATCAACGTCGTGCCTTACATCGACGTGATGCTGGTGCTGCTGATCATCTTCATGGTGGCCACGCCGATGATGACCACCGGCAATGTAAACCTACCCTCGGTCGGCAAGGCACCGCAGCCCCCCGCACAGCCCATCGAGGTGCATCTGGACGAAAACCTCCAACTCTCTGTAATCGATCGCGCACGCAAGGGCGCGCAGACGAAGGAGGTCAGCGAGAGCGAGCTTGTCGACCTGCTTCAGGACGCGCAGGCTCGTAACGCCGAACAGCCGGTGCTGATCGCTGCCGACAAGCGCGTGAAATACGAAGCCGTGATGAACCTGATGGATCTTCTACAGAAGAACCAGGTGCAGAAGGTTGGCCTGCTGGTCCAGCAGGGCAAGCGCTGAGGAGCGCCCGAGCATGGAGTTCAACCCCGCGCTGCGAACGCCCGAGGAGCCCGGCAAATGGCTCTCGGCGGGCTTGGCCGCGCTGGTCCATCTGGTGCTCGTCGGCATCCTTTTCTGGGGGGTGAACTGGCAGCGTAAGGCGCCGGAATCCTTCGAGGTTGCACTGGTGCGTGCCAACACGCCGAGCGTTGCCACGGAACCGCCACCTCCCCCGCCGCCTGCGCCGCGCGAAACCGCGCCGACGCCGCCCCCGAAGCCAGAGCCCAAGGTGGAAGCCGAAGCACCCAAGCCCGTCGCCAAGCCGGATATCGCGCTGCCGACGCCCAAGCCCGAAAAGAAGCCAGAGAAGAAACCCGAGCCCAAGCCGGAGCCCAAGCCGGAACCCAAGCCAAAGCCAGAACCCAAGCCCGAACCCAAAACGAAGGCCGACAAACACGAAGCGCAGCCGGATCTGCGCGCCGCAGCGGAAGCCGAATCCCGCGCATTGCAGGCAAAGACCGCCCGCGAAGCCGCCAAAGCTCAGCAGGAGCGCGCATTGAAGGAAGAAATGGCGCGCCTGTCCGGCGCAAAGTCCGATCGCGCGCGCGACGATTGGGTCAACAAGATTCGCGTCAAGGTGCGCGGCAACATCGTCGTGCCGCCAGGCCTTTCCGGCAATCCAGAAGCCGTATTCATTGTTGACCAACTACCAACCGGCGAAGTCATTGAGGTCCGCCTGAAGACCAGTAGCGGCAATGCGACGCTCGATGCCGCAATCGAGCGAGCAATCCGCAAATCCAGCCCGCTACCCCTGCCGGACAAGAGCGATCTGTTCGAGCGCCGCCTCGAGTTGGCCGTGCGCCCGCTCCAGCAGTAGGAATCCTGAACGCCTGCAATGACTTATAATCGCAAGATGATCTCCCGACGAGACTTCCTCCACACCGGCGCCGCTGTCGCCGGTCTTGCGGCAGTTCCAGCTCACGCGCAACTGCGCATCGAGATTACGGGTGCCGGCGCAAGGCAGTTTCCGATCGCTGTCGCCGCGTTCAATGGCGAAGGCCTGCTGCCGCGCTCGATTTCAGATGTGGTGCGTGCCGACCTGGAGCGTTGCGGGCTCTTCCGCATCGTCGAAACCGGCCCGCAGCCGGTGGCAGAAACCGCCAAGATCGATTTCGGAAACTGGAAATACCGTGGCGCCGACGCCTTTGTGGCGGGCAGCGTCACGCGCATGGCCGATGGCCGACTGGCCGTGCGCTTCCGCCTGTTCGACACGACCAAGGCGAGCGATCTGGGCGGGCTCGAACTGACGATCCTGACTGAACAGTTCCGCTATGCCGCTCACCGCATTGCGGACTGGGTCTACGAAAAGCTTCTCGGCGAGCCGGGCGTTTTTTCAACACGGATTGCCTACGTCGTCAAGAACGGTCGCCAGTATCAGTTGCAGATCGCCGATGCCGACGGCCAGAACGCCAGCGCTGCACTGATCTCGGACGACCCGATCATTTCGCCGGCATGGTCGCCTGATGGTACGCGCCTGGCCTATGTATCCTTCCAGACCAAAAAGCCCGTCATCTACATCCATACCCTGGCGACGCGGCAACGCAAGGTGCTCTCGAACTTCAAGGGTTCAAACTCCGCGCCAGCCTGGGCGCCCGACGGCAGTCGCCTGGCGGTAGTGCTGACCAAGGACGGCTTGTCGCAGATTTACGAATTGCGCGCCGATGGCAGCGGGCTGCGGCGCCTGACGCAATCGGACGGCATTGACACGGAGCCGCACTACTCTCCGGACGGTCAATTCATCTATTTCACGTCGGATCGGGGCGGTTCACCACAGGTTTACCGAATGCCGGCGAGCGGCGGCGAAGCGGTACGCGTCACTTTCGACGGCAGCTACAATGTCAGCCCGCACGTATCGCCGGACGGCAAGACGCTCGCCTACCTGACGCGCAGCGAAGGCCGCTTCCGTATCGCATTGATGGATCTAGCCTCGCAGCAGGTTCAGATCATTACCGACTCGGACAAGGACGAGTCGCCAAGTTTCGCGCCAAATGGCCGTATGATCCTCTATGCCACCGAGGTCGGCGGGCGCGGCGTTCTGTCTGCGGTGTCCGCCGACGGGCGAATCAAGCAGCGCCTCTCGGGTTTCTCCGGCGACGTCCGGGAACCCGCCTGGGGCCCGCTGCCAAAATGAGTGGCATGGGCACTAAACTTTAGCTGAACACAGGAGCTTCACATCATGCGTAACCTGCTTCTCCCCTCCCTACTGGCAGCCGCTCTCGCCGCTTGTAGCACCGCACCGACCCAGACCACCGCGCCGGTCGTCGACACCAAGCCGACCAAGCCGGCCGAAGTCACCGAGCCGGCCGAGCCGGTCAAGGTTGACCCGCTGGCTGCGCTCAAGGATCCGAACAACATCCTGTCGCACCGCAGCGTCTACTTCGACTTCGACAAGTATGACATCCGCGTAATCTATCAGCCGATGATCGAAGCGCACGCCAAGTTCCTGGTCTCGAACCCGCAACTGAAAGTCCTGATCCAGGGTAACACCGACGAGCGTGGCTCGCGTGAATACAACCTCGCGCTCGGCCAGAAGCGCGCGGAAGCCGTCAAGAAGGCGATGAGCCTGCTTGGCGCGAAGGACGCTCAGATGGAAGCTGTGTCGCTTGGCGAAGAGAAGCCAAAAGCTACCGGCCATGACGAAGCTTCGTGGGAGCAGAACCGTCGCGCCGACGTACTGTACTCGGGCGAGTACTGATAATGCGCGGCATTGCGCTCGCAATGCTGCTCGGCGCGGCAGCCCTTCCTGCCCGCGCCGGGCTTTTTGATGACGACGTCGCGCGCAAGCAGATCGAAAGCGTGCGGATCGATCATGAAAACCGGCTGGAAAAGCTCGAAGCCTCGGCCCGTGGTCAGATCGAACTCGCCAACCAGATCGAAGCACTGAAGCAGGAACTCGCAAAGCTGCGAGGCCAGATGGAAGTGCTGACGAACGATCTGGATCAGGCTCAGAAACGCCAGCGCGATTTCTATGTCGACCTCGACACGCGACTACGCAAGTTCGAGACCGCCGCGGTTGCGCCCGACGCCGTGCAGTCGGCACCGGCTGCCCCTGCCGCCGATCCGGCCAACGAAACACGCGACTACGAAGCCGCGTTGAATCTGATCAAGGCGGGCAAGAACAAAGACGCCGCAGCAGCTTTCGTTGCCTTCACGAAGGCTTACCCAAAGAGCAGCTTCCTGCCCAGCGCCAACTTCTGGGCTGCTTCCGCGCTCTACCAGCAACGCGAAGTCGCCGAAGCCGCGCGCTACTATCGCAAGACCGCCGAAAGCTGGCCCGATGACGCTCGCGCACCGGATGCCCTGCTTGGCCTGTCAAACTGCCAGACCGAACTCGGCGACAAGAAGGGCGCACGCGCATCGCTCGAGAAGATCGTATCGAAGTACCCGTCCAGCCCTGCCGCACAAACCGCGAAGCAGCGCCTGGGCAAGAAGTGAGCAACGCCGTATCGTCGGTCGGCGCAACACGATTGCGCCTGACCGAAATATTCTTTTCGCTGCAAGGTGAATCAACCCGTGTCGGCCTGCCAACCGTATTCATCCGCCTGACCGGCTGCCCACTGCGCTGCGTCTGGTGCGACACGACCTACTCTTTTACCGGCGGCGAGTGGCACACGATCGACGCGATCCTCGCCGAGACGGCGCGCCACGGCACCCATACGGTATGCGTCACCGGTGGCGAACCGCTTGCCCAGAAAGCCTGCCTGGCGCTGCTGACCGCCCTGTGCGACGCAGGCTACTCGGTGTCGCTGGAAACCTCGGGCGCGCTTGATATTGGAGCGGTCGATCCGCGTGTATCGCGCATCATGGATTTGAAGGCGCCCGGATCCGGTGAGGTCGCGCGAAACCTGTTCGCCAACATCCCGCTGCTGCGATCCGACGATGAAGTGAAAATCGTCCTCGCCGACGAAGCCGATTATCTCTGGGCGCGAGAGCAAATCGCCGGCCATCAGCTGACCGAGCGCTGCACGGTGCTGCTATCGCCGGTTCAGGGCACCTTGTCGCCGGCAAAGCTGGCCGAATGGGTACTACGCGATCAACTCCCCGTTCGCATGCAGGTGCAACTGCACAAGGTGATCTGGGGCAACCAGCCCGGACGCTGAGCCTTAAGGCTCAAGACGCACACAATGCATCAAGGAACAACCATGACCGAACGACGCGCCGTCGTCCTGCTTTCTGGCGGACTCGACTCGGCAACCTGCCTCGCCATTGCTCGCGCAGAGGGCTTCGTCCCGTATGCGCTATCCGTCTCATACGGCCAACGGCACGCCGCCGAACTGCAGGCCGCCAAACGCGTCGCCGCCGCACTCGGCGCGCGCGAACACCGTACCGCGCATGTCGACCTCGGCCAATTCGGCGGCTCGGCGCTCACCGATGCAGCCATCGCCGTACCCACCGGCGGCATCGAAGCCGGCATACCGGTCACCTACGTGCCGGCCCGTAACACCGTGATGCTGTCACTCGCGCTCGGCTGGGCAGAAGTGCTCGGCGCCAATGATATTTACGTCGGCGTGAACGCTGTCGATTACTCCGGCTACCCCGACTGTCGCCCGGAGTTCATCGCCGCCTTCGAAGCGATGGCCAATCTCGCCACCAAGGTCGGCGTTGAGGGCGCGCGCATGCACATCCACGCCCCGCTCATCGAACTCTCGAAGGCTCAGATCGTGCAGCGCGGCGTGGCGCTCGGCGTCGATTACGGCATCACCGTATCGTGCTACCAGGCCGACGACGAGGGCCGCGCCTGCGGTGAGTGTGACGCCTGCCGGCTGCGCCGTGCCGGTTTCGAGGCGGCTGGGATTTCGGACCCGACCCGTTACCGCCCGTCACGCTGATTTCCGCCAGCACTGTCGGTGGTGTTGACAGGCGAAAGACCGAGACCTATAATTATTTGCTCTGTTTGGTCTGGGTCGGTAGCTCAGTCGGTAGAGCAGCGGACTTTTAATCCGTTGGTCGCGAGTTCGAGTCTCGCCCGACCCACCAGTCCGAACAATGCAAAACCCTTTGGGGGGTATAGCTCAGTTGGTAGAGCAGCGGACTCTTAATCCGTAGGTCCAAGGTTCAAGTCCTTGTGCCCCCACCAGATACAAGAAAAAGCCCAGTCTTCGGACTGGGCTTTTTCGTTGGCGCTTGCCGTCAGCGGCGGCGTGAAGACGAGCCGCCCAGAATCGACCCGAGCACCCCACGGACGATCTCGCGCCCAACTTGGCTGCCCAGCGTCCGGGCGACGCTCTTTGCTGCGGTTTGCACCAAACCATCGTGCTGCGCGCCGCGCGGGCCGGTTGTGCCGAACAGAATCCCGCTCAGTACGCTCCCGAGTCCGCCCCCTTCTGCGGGCGCTTGGCCCGGTGCCTGCGTGCCATTCGCGGCCTTGCCTGCCCCATTTCCGCCAGCCGGGGCGCCACGCAGACGCTCATAGGCAGATTCACGATCGAGGACTTCTTCGTAGTGCCCGTACAGCAGCGAACCTTTGATCAAGGCATCACGCTCGGCGACGGTCAGGGGGCCGATGCGCGTACCCGGTGGAATGATGAACGCGCGCTCGACCACCGATGGGCGCCCCTTTTCATCGAGGAATGACACCAGCGCCTCGCCAACACCCAGTTCAGTGATGGCCGTTGCGGCGTCGAACTTCGGATTCGCCCGCAGCGTCTGCGCCGCTGTCTGCACCGCTTTCTGGTCGCGCGGCGTGAAGGCGCGCAGCGCATGCTGCACGCGATTGCCAAGCTGGCCGAGCACCGTATCGGGAATGTCGAGCGGGTTCTGCGTAACGAAGTAGACGCCCACGCCCTTGGAGCGAATCAGGCGTACCACCTGTTCGATCTTCTCCAGCAGCGCTGGCGGCGCCTCGTTGAACAACAGATGCGCCTCATCGAAGAAGAACACCAGCTTCGGTTTGTCGAGGTCCCCCACTTCCGGCAGATGTTCGAACAGCTCGGCCAGCATCCACAGCAGGAAGGTGGAATACAGCCGCGGCGAGCCATACAGCTTATCGGCAGCCAGGATGTTGATGACGCCGCGCCCCTTCTGATCGGTCTGCATCAAGTCGGCGATGTCGAGCATCGGCTCGCCAAAAAACTTGTCCGCCCCCTCTTGCTCAATCGACAGCAGACCGCGCTGGATCGCGCCGATCGATGCCGCGGAGACATTGCCGTACTCGGTGGTGAACTGTTTCGCGTTGTCGCCAACGTGCTGAACCATCGCGCGCAGGTCTTTCATGTCGAGCAACAGCAGGCCGTTGTCGTCGGCAATCTTGAAGACGAGCTGCAGCACGCCGGCTTGCGTGTCATTGAGGTTCAGCAGGCGCGCAAGCAACAGCGGGCCCATGTCCGAAATCGTTGCCCGCACCGGATGCCCGGCTGCGCCGAAGACATCCCAGAACACGGTCGGGCAGGCCTCGAATGGCGGCAGATCAATACCCAACTGCTCAGCGCGCGCCTTGAGCTTGGGCGTTTCAGTGCCGGCTGCGCCAAGCCCGGAGAGATCCCCCTTCACATCGGCCATGAACACCGGCACACCGATGCGCGAGAAAGATTCGGCGAGCTTCTGCAGGGTCACCGTCTTGCCGGTACCCGTGGCGCCAGTGATCAGGCCGTGGCGGTTGGCAAGCTGGGGCAGCAGGGCGATGTCCTGCTGGTCGACGCGGGCAATGACGAGCGGTTCGGTCATGGCGGACTCCGGAGGGCTGCGGGGATTTGGCCGCGAGCGTAGCACGAGCAGCGGTATTCTCGGCCAACCCGCCATGATGCAGCGCAAGCCGCACCGGCCGCGCCACCCTGGCCTGCGGTGTAGAATTACCGGCTTTGCGACTAACCGGAAATCTGGATCATGGCAGGTCACTCGAAATGGGCCAACATCCAGCACCGCAAGGGCCGTCAAGACGCCAAGCGGGGCAAGGTGTTCACCAAACTGATCAAGGAAATTACGGTCGCGGCCAAGCTGGGCGGCGGCGACCTTACGGCTAACCCGCGTTTGCGGCTGGCTGTCGACAAGGCGAAAGCCGAGTCGATGCCCAAGGACAACATCGAGAACGCAATCAAACGCGGCACCGGCCAGCTTGAAGGCGTCACCTATGAAGAATGCCGCTACGAGGGCTACGGCATCGGCGGCGCGGCGGTGATGGTCGATTGCCTCACCGACAACAAAGTTCGCACCGTGGCGGACGTGCGCCATGCCTTCTCGAAGTACGGCGGCAACATGGGCACCGACGGCTGCGTAGCGTTCCAGTTCAAACACTGTGGCACCCTGCTGTTCGCACCGGGCACCAACGAGGACGCGTTGATGGATGCCGCGCTTGAGGCGGGCGCGGAAGACGTTGTGACGAACGACGACGGCTCGATCGAAGTCGTGACCGGCCCGTGGGAATTCTCGGCCGTGAAGGAAGCGCTGGAAGCCGCCGGCTTCAAGGCAGAGTTCGGCGAAGTCACGATGAAGGCGCTGAATGAAACCGTGCTCACTGGCGACGAAGGCGAACGCATGCAGAAGCTGCTCGACGCGCTCGACGCGCTGGACGATGTGCAAGAGGTCTACACCTCGGCGGTGATCGACGAGTGATTCCCCCTAGCCGGGTGCGCCCCGCGCCCGGCAAACCCGGAGCTTCCGGATGAGCAATGCCCCGGTGATTGAACGGCGTAGGGACAGCGCACTGCGCGCCAAGATCGATGCGGCTTACACGCTGATCGCCCCGTTCTTCGACCCCTCGAACCAATGGGCCGGCCATTCGCAGGACATGCTTGCCTACCGCACGCTACGCGACCGCATGCCCGAGCTCGACGCGAACCAGGCACATCTGATCATCAGCGTTGCCCGACGCATGGCGCGCGAGCGCGGACAGCCGAGCTGATCGCCGCATGGCACGCCTGACCCCGCTGCTCTTCGTGCTGCTGTGGAGCAGCGGCTTCATCGGCGCCAAGCTCGGCCTGCCCTATGCCGAGCCCCTGACCTTTCTGCTGCTGCGCTACCTGTTGGTGATTGCGCTGCTGTCGCTGCTTGCCCTCGCCACCCGCGCACCGTGGCCACGCGACGTGCGCCAAATCGCGCATATCGGCGTAAGCGGGCTGTTGGTCCATGCGCTCTACCTTGGGGGTGTATTCACCGCGATCCACCACGGCCTGCCGGCGGGTATCACGGCCTTGGTCGTTGGCATACAACCCCTGCTGACGGCGCTTGTTGCCGGCCTGTTGCTCGGCGAGCACGTGAGCAGACGGCAGTGGGCCGGGCTCGCGCTTGGCTTCGCCGGCGTCGCGATGGTCGTCGCACACAAGACCGGCAGTGTTGAACTGGCCACGCTGGGCGGGATGATCCTGCCCGCGCTCGCAGCACTGCTGGGCATTACGCTCGGAACGCTGTATCAGAAGCGCTTCTGCCCGCACTTCGATCTGCGCACAGGCGCCGTCGTGCAGTTCGGCGCTAGCGCGCTGGCGACCTTGCCGGTCGCGCTCGCCACCGAGTCGATGCATGTGCAGTGGCATGGCGCCTTTGTCTTCGCGCTCGGCTGGCTCGTCCTGGTGCTATCGATCGGTGCGATTACGCTGCTGAACCTGCTGATCCGCCGCGGCAGCGCGGTTAACGTGGCGCGGCTGTTCTATCTGACGCCGCCAACGACCGCGCTGCTCGCATGGGCGATGTTCGGCGAAACGCTCACCGGCCTCGCGCTCGCCGGCATGGCCGCGGCCGTCACCGGCGTGTGGCTCGCAAAGGGGCGCTGAATGCAGTCGATCGAAGCGATCCGTATCCTCGGCATCGACCCCGGCTTGCAGAGCACCGGCTTTGGCGTGATCGACAAGCGCGGGTCAAACCTCAGCTATGTCGCCAGCGGCTGTATCCGCACCAACGAGCGCGAGCCACTGCCGCAGCGCCTTGGCGTGGTGTTCGACAGCATCCGCGAAGTGATCGCCAAATATGCCCCGCACCAGGCAGCGATCGAAGAAGTCTTCCTCAACAAGAATCCGTGGTCGACGCTGTTGCTGGGCCAAGCACGCGGCGCCGCGATTGCAGCGATGACGACAGCCGGCCTGCCGGTGGCGGAATACGGCACGATGCAGATCAAGAAGGCCGTCGTCGGCCAGGGCCGTGCCACGAAGGATCAGGTGTCGCACATGGTGGTGCGCCTGCTCACCCTTGGCGGCGTGCCGCAGTCGGACGCGGCCGATGCTTTGGCGTGCGCGATTTGCCATGCGCATACCGGGCACGGCTTCGGCATTGTCACGCCAGCAGGCGGCCGTCGCCGCGGAGGGCGCGTGCTGCCGCCAGGCGCGAAGCCGCGCAGGTGACAAGACTCACGCTTGGCAACAGCCGTCCTGTGTCACGATCGCACCTGCACATCCAATCACGAAGTTTCACAGAATGAACCAAGCATTCCTTATTCGTCGCCTGGTCGGCGGTGCGACCTTGTGCGCCATGCTCAGTGCATGCGGCGGAGGTGGTGGCGGCAGTTCGCCGACGCCGCCGGTGTCACAGGAAATTACCGCCGCCAACATGGAGACGACCGCGGCGGTTGTCGTCAATACCGTCGATGCCGGTGCATCTCTGGCGGACCTCTCTGGCTCTTTCGTGACCGGCTCGCCGGCATTGGCGCGGGTGCGGGTGGCCGAACGCGTCATCGGGCTCGCTCCCAAGGTTGCCGCACAGGTGTACGACGCCAGCCAACCCTGCACCGGCGGCGGCAGCGTTGCAGTCAGCCTCAACGACGCCGATAACAATCTGATATTGACTGCAGGCGACTGGGCTCGCCTGAGCTTCACAAACTGCAGCGAAGACGGCGCCAGCTTCAACGGCATCTATGACTTGTCGATCACCGCTGCGTCGGGCGACTTCCTTGCCGGCACCGGCGCGATGGGCATGTCGCTCGGTATCCACAACCTGGTTGGCGTGTATGGCACCGAGCGCGTCAGCATGAACGGCAACGCGACGCTCAGTCTGATCCAGAGTTCAACCACCTACGCCACGGCGACAATGACCATGAGCAACATGCTCGTCGCGACGTCGGGCGGTACGGCCGGCGATGCGAGCGTCTCGATCCCCTCTGCGACCATCGCCGCCGTGCGCAATGGCGCGAGCGCGAGCCTGACGTTCTCTGAGCAACTCGGCATCCAGCACAGCGCGTACAGCGGCAGCGTTTCGGTCGTGTCCGAACAAGCGGTGTACTACACCAGCCAGAGCGACCTTTACCCGAGCGCCGGACGCATCCGCACCAGCACCGGAAAGAGCACGCTATGGCTGACCTACCTGGGGGGGCGATGCGGCCCAGCTGGATCTGGATGCAAACGGCGACGGCAGCGTGGATACGACCAAACAAGTCAAACTCAGCGAGCTCGACAAACTCTGACGATCACCGACACAGCAGCCCTGCCGCCCCGCATCGCCGGGGCGGTTTTGTTTATGGTGATGCCGCTTTATCTTCGCCGCTACGGTTTCGCTTGAGGCCCGCGCGGCAGCGGCCTAGCATCAACCCATGTCGACGCTTCCTGAGGAGCCTTGCATGTCCGAATCGCCGCGGGTTGGTCTGTTCGCCACCTGCCTGATGAACGTCTTCCGCCCGAACATCGGCTTCTCGGCGGTCGCATTGCTCGAACGCGCGGGCTGCAAGGTATCGGTGCCGATGGCGCAGACCTGCTGCGGCCAGCCGGCCTGGTCGGCGGGTGATGACGACACTGCACGCGCACTGGCGCGTCAGGTGATCGATCAGTTCGAAGGCTTCGACTACGTCGTCGCGGCCTCCGGCTCCTGCATCGGCACGCTGCGCAAATACCCTGAGATGCTCGCGACCGACCCGGACTGGGCGCCCCGCGCACTGGCGCTGGCGGGCAAGTCACACGAGCTGCTGAGCTTTCTTGCGGATGAGCTTAAGGTGAATATCGATAGCGCCTATCCGGGCCGCGCAAGCTACCACGATTCCTGCAGCGGCCTGCGAGAACTGGGCGTGAAATCACAGCCCCGTTCGCTGCTGCGCGAGGTGAAGGGCCTGTCGCTGCTGGAAATGGACGATGCGGAGGTGTGCTGCGGTTTCGGTGGCAGCTTCTGCGTGAAGTACCCGGCGATTTCGGAAAAGATGGTCGACGACAAGATCCGCTCGCTGGAAGCGACCGGCGCGGACACCCTGCTGGGCGGCGATCTTGGCTGCCTGCTGAACATCGCCGGGCGGCTCAAGCGTAAAGGCTCGCGCATCCGCGTGCTGCATACCGCCGAGGTGCTCGCCGGCCGCGCAGATGGCCCCGCGATCGGGGACGAGGAGCCGCGATGAATCCCGCCGCCGGTAGCTTCGAATCGCGCGCGGCGCTCGCACTGAAGGACGCCCCGCTGCAAAAGGCACTCGGCAACTTCAAGCCACTGTTCGTCGCCAAGCGCGCCAGCGCAGTGGCCGAGCTGGCGGACTTCGAGGCGCTGCGCGAGCGTGCGGCGCAGATTAAAAATGCGGTGCTCGCCGAACTGGACGTCTGGCTGGAACGCTACGCTGCCGCGGTAGAGGCCGCCGGCGGCAAGGTGCATTTCGCCAGTGATGCGGCCGAGGCGCGCGAGATCATCCTCGGCATCTGCCGCGACGCCAACGCGAAGACGATCTGCAAGGGCAAGTCGATGGTCAGCGAGGAGATCGCGCTGAACCCGGCACTGGAAGCCGCGGGCTACGAGGTCGTCGAGACCGATCTGGGCGAGTACATCATCCAGCTCGCGCAGGAACCGCCCTCCCACATCATCGCGCCGGCAATCCACAAGACGCGCGAGCAGGTGGCGGATCTCTTCGAGGCGCACCACCCCGGCCGGCCGCGCGAAGAATCCGTCGCCGGGCTGGTGAATGAAGCGCGCCATGTGCTGCGCGAGAAGTTCTTCCGGGCCGACGTCGGCATCACCGGCGGCAACTTCCTGATCGCCGAAACCGGCAGCAGCGTCATCGTCACCAACGAGGGCAACGGCGACCTGTCGCAGACGCTGGCGCGGGTGCATATCGTCACCTCGGGCATCGAGCGCGTGCTGCCGACGCTGGACGATCTCTCGGTGTTCCTGCGCATTCTCGCGCGCAGCGCAACCGGGCAGGATACCGAGTGCTACACCACGATCTCGACCGGCCCGCGGCGCGCGGGCGACCCGGACGGGCCGCAGGAATACCACGTCGTACTGGTCGACAACGGTCGCTCGAAGATGCTGGGCGGCAAGTTCCGCGACATGCTGCGCTGTATCCGCTGCGGTGCCTGCATGAACCACTGCCCGGTGTACAGCGCCATCGGCGGCCACGCTTACGGCTGGGTTTATCCGGGGCCGATGGGGGCGATCCTGACGCCGCTGTTCAACGGCATCGCGGAGCACTACGACCTGCCCAACGCCTGCACGCTCAACGGCCGTTGCCAGAGCGTGTGCCCGGTGAAGATTCCGCTCACCGAGCTGATCCGCACGCTGCGCAGCGAACAGGTGAAAGCGGGCCTGATGCCGGCGCGGCAGCGCACGCTGCTGGCCGCCTGGGGCTGGGTCGCGTGCCAGCCTGGCCTCTATCACGCGCTGGAGCGCTTCGGCAGCCGGCTGCTGCGGGCACGCGCCGGCCGTGCCGGCCGAATCCGCGCCCTGCCCGGCGCGACGGCCTGGACGCAAGGCCGCGATCTGCCAGCGCCGGCGGGTGAGACCTTCCTCGAACAGTGGCGCAAGCAACGAGGTGAGGCATGAGCCGCGACGCCGTATTCGCCAGCATTCGCGCATCGCTCAAGGGCGCACCGCACCTCGAGCCTCCAGCGCCGGTCTGGCACCAGCCTGTGCCAAACGAACCAGCATCTTTGCAGCGCTTCCTCGAACGCACCGCCTTCCACGCCTGCACGCATGAGCGGATCGCAACACTGGATGAACTGCCTATGCGCGCGCTGGCGTGGCTGGAATCGCGCACGCCGCTCACTACCTTATGGATGGCGGCGCCGCTTGCTGAGCTTGCATGGCCGGCAACGCTCGCGCGCAGAAGCGATGCCGCCACAAAAGACACCGTCGCCGCCGTATCGCTCGCATTCGCCGGCATTGCCGAAAGCGGCACCTTGGTAATGTGCAGTGGCCCGGAATCGCCGATCACGCACAACTATGTGCCGGAATTCCACGTGATCGCGCTGCGCATCGCCGACCTCGTCGCGACTCAGGAAGCGGTGTGGGCCCGCCTGCGCGAGCTTGGCGCAATGCCCCGCGCGCTGAACCTGATCGCCGGCCCCTCGCGCACAGGCGATGTCGAGCAGACGATACAGATCGGTGCGCACGGGCCGCGCGCAGTTCACATCGTGCTGGTCGGATGAGGGGCCACGGCCATCGCGCAGGCGCCGTTGATGGCAGTCAAGGCTGGCGCGGGGGCCGCCGCCTAACCTGCATCGAACGACAGGGGGAGCCGGCGGTATGTTTCGCATCAGCCAGTACATGCAATTGATCGCCGCGCTCGAACGCGGCGAGAAGCCACCTCGCGCACGCAGCGGCGCGCCGGCAGGGCCAGTGGTGATCTGGAACCTGATCCGCCGCTGCAATCTGACCTGCCGGCACTGCTACTCGATCTCGGCCGATACCGACTTCCCCAACGAGCTGAGCACCGAACAGGTGTTCCGCACGATGGACGATCTTCACGCCGCCGGCGTGCGGGTGCTGATCCTCTCTGGCGGCGAGCCGCTGCTGCGGCCGGACATCTGGCAGATCGCCGACCGCGCGAAGGCGAAGGGCTTCTATGTCGGGCTGTCGACCAACGGCACACTGATCGATGCGACGCTTGCAGAGCGTGTCTCCGCACAGGGCTTCGACTATGTCGGCATCAGCCTCGACGGCATCGGCGCAACGCATGACCACTTCCGCCGCAAGGAAGGCGCGTTCGACGCCTCGCTCACCGCAATCCGCCTGCTTCTCGCGCGGGGCGTGAAGGTCGGCGCCCGCTACACGATGACCGAGGGCAACGCGCAGGATTTCGAACCGTTGCTCGATCTGTGCGAGCGCGAAGGCATCGACAAGTTCTACTTCTCACACCTGAACTACGCCGGGCGCGGCAACAAGAACCGCAAGACGGATGCGCAGCACGCGACGACGCGGCGCGCGATGGTGACCTTGTTTGCGCGGGCCTTGACCGACGCCTTGGCCGGCGGCACCCGCGAATACGTCACCGGCAACAACGATGCCGACGGCGTCTTCCTGCTGCAGTGGGTGCATCGCCACTTCCCGCAACACCATGCGATCGTCGCCGAGCGACTGGTGCGCTGGGGCGGCAACGCGTCGGGCGTGAATGTCGCGAACATCGATAACCTTGGCGTCGTGCATCCGGACACGATGTGGTGGCACTACCCGCTCGGCAATGTGAAAGATCGCGCCTTTGGCGAGATCTGGGCCGACACCTCCGACCCGCTGATGGCCGGCCTCAAGCAGCACCCGCGCCCGGTCACCGGCCGCTGCGGCGCCTGTGCCTACCTGGCGATCTGCAACGGCAACACCCGCACCCGCGCCCAGCAACTGACCGGTGACTTCTGGGCCGAAGACCCAGGCTGCTACCTCAGCGATGAGGAGATTGGCGTCGAGCCCGCACCCTCCGCGCGGGGCGTAATCCCGCTCGTCGAGACCCGCTGATGCGCCGCCTGATCGCTGCCGCGCTGCTGGCCGCCGCCGCCCTCGCGCAGGCCGCCGACCCCGCCGCGCTGTTCCAGCAACACTGCGCCAGCTGCCACGGCGCCGACCGGCTCGGCATCATGGGCCCGGCGCTGCTGCCGGAAAGCCTGGAGCGGCTGAAGAGGCCGGAAGCGATCAAGACCATCCGCGACGGCCGCGCGGCGACGCAGATGCAGGGCTTTGCCGACCGCCTCGCGCCCGCCGATATCGAGGCGCTGGCGGGCTGGCTCTACACGCCAGTGGAGCCCGCACCGCGCTGGACCGAAGCCGACACCGCTGCGTCGCGCGTCGTCCATTTCGCGCCGGGCTGCCTGCCCGACACGCCGCAGTTCAAGGCCGATCCGCTGAACCTCTTCGTCGTCGTCGAGGCCGGTAACTCGACGGTCAGCATCCTCGACGGTGATCGCTTCGAGCGCCTCGATCGCTTCCCGTCGAAATTCGCGCTGCACGGCGGGCCGAAGTTCACGCCGGACGGCCGCTATGTGTTCTTCGCCTCGCGCGATGGCTGGGTCAGCAAGTACGACCTCTACAACCTGAAGACGGTCGCCGAGATCCGCGTCGGCCTCAACACCCGCAACGTCGCCGTGTCGGCCGACGGGCATTTCGTCGCCGCCGCCAACACGCTGCCGCGCACCATCGTGCTGATGGATGCGGACCTCAAACCAATCAAGACCATCGCCGTCGCGAACCTCAAAGGTGATCAGCCTTCGCGCGTTGCCGCGATCTACGATGCTGGCCCGCGCAAGAGCTTCGTTGCCGCGCTGCGCGACATCCCTGAGCTGTGGGAAATCAGCTACGACCCGAAGGCCGAGCCGATCCACGACGGCTATGTGCACGACTACAAGATGGGCGAGGCGATCGCCAAGCCCGGCTATCTGAACGTGCGGCGCATCCCGCTCGAAGCGTCGATGGAAGACTTCTTCTTCGACCCGCCCTACCGCAACGCGATCGGCGCGGCGCGCAGCGGTGGCAGCGCGCAGGTCGTCAATCTCGACGCCCGCACCAAGGTCGCGGAGCTGCCGGTCGCCGGCATGCCGCATGTCGGCTCCGGCATCACCTGGGCCTATGAAGGCACGACCGTGCTCGCCACGCCAAACTTGCGCGAGAGCGTGATCTCGGTGATCGACCTGAAGAGCTGGCGCGAGATCGCGCAGATCCCCGCGCTCGGCCCAGGCTTTTTCCTGCGCAGCCACAGCAGCACGCCCTACGCCTGGGCCGACGCGATGATGAGCCCGAAGAAGGACACGATGCTCTTGATCGACAAGGCCACGCTCAAACCCGCCGGCACGATCACGCCCGCCCCCGGCAAGACCGCCGCTCATGTCGAGTTCGACCGCAGCGGCCGCCACGCGGTGGTCAGCATCTGGGAGCGCGAAGCCGACGGCGGCGCGCTGGTGATCATCGACGCGAAAACGCTGAAGGAAGTCAAACGCCTGCCCGCCGACAAGCCGGTCGGCAAGTACAACGTCTGGAACAAAACACAGAAAGACGAAGGCACGAGTCACTGACCTGTACCGCCTCGGCACGCGAAAATTCACCGCGTGACGCGAAGATCACCTCGCAACACCGAACCCCATGCCATCAGTCGAATCACGTCCTGCCAAGTGGCTCGACCGCTGTGATGGCTAGCCGGTGCCGGAGCGGCACTTCCACGTACGCCAGCGCTGATCGGCCCCACCCAGCGAAACGGAGGTCCGCGGGCCGCCGTTGTTTTAGCCGTTGCTGGACGCTGGCGCGGGTTCTCGCCAGGGCGCCACCTGCATCAGCAGCAGCATGCCGGGCAACGCCAGCGCAAAGCACAGCGCAAAGAACCCCACCCAACCCAACTGCTCCACCAGCACGCCGGCAAAGGCATTGATTACGGTACGCGGCACCGCCATCAGGCTGGTGAACAGCGCGAACTGCGTCGCCGCGTAAGCCGGATTGGTCGTGCGGGCGATGAAGGCGACGAAGGCCGTAGTGCCAAGGCCAACGCCGAACGCCTCGATGCCGATCACCAGGCCGAGCTGCAACACATGCAGGCCGGCGGGCTGCTGCCACAGCATCGCCCAGGAGGAATCCGGCTGCGCCAGCATCGCCGCGATGTCGCCAGGCCCTGGCCCCAACCATGCGAGCCATGCGAAACCCAGAATCGCCACCGCCTGCGCCACGCCAAAGACCCACAGCGCCCGGTTGATGCCAAGGCGGATCATCCATACGCCGCCGAGCAGCCCCCCTGCCACGCTGCACCACAGGCCAGCATTCTTCGCGACGATACCGATGTCCGTTTTGGTAAAGCCCATCTCAAGGTAAAACGGCGTCGCCAGCGCAGTGGCAAGTGAATCGCCGAGCTTGTAGAAGAAGATAAAGCCGAGCACCAGCGCCGCACTGCGCCAGCCATGCCGCTGCATGAACTCGTGAAAGGGCTCCACCACCGCATCGCGCAAGGTGCGCGGTGCCAACCTGGCGGCCTCGGGTTCGCTCACCGCCAGCGACAGCAATGCGCCAGGAATCATGAAGGCCGCGGTGATCGCGAAGACTTCAAACCAGGGCAGATGGTCGGCCAGAAACAATGACAGCGAGCCGGGCACAAGGCCGGCAATCTTGTAGGCATTGACGAAGACCGCGTTGCCGAAGCCTAGCTCCGTTTCGGCCAGCAACTCGCGGCGGTAAGCGTCGATTGCAATGTCTTGCGTTGCCGAAAGGAAGGCGACGAGCGCGGCGAGCATCACGACGGCACTCAGATCCGCAACCGGGTTGAGCGAGCCCAGCGCGACTACCGCACCAATCAGCGCCAGCTGCGACAACAGCATCCATCCCCGCCGCCGGCCCAGACCCGGCACGCCGAAACGATCGGCGAACGGCGCCCAGAGAAATTTCCAGGTGTAGGGAAACTGCACCAGCGCAAACGCGCCGATGGCCTTCAGCGACAGCCCTTCCGTTTTCAGCCAGGCCGGCACGAGATTGAAGAGCAGGAACAGCGGCAGGCCTGAACTGAAACCCAGCACGATGCAGATCAGCATCTTGCGGGTCAGCAGGGTCTTCCAGATCGAAGGGGCGGATGCGGTACTCATGGGCGAATTAGAGCATGGCACCCGCGCCGGCCGCGATGCGCTCGCCCGACACCCGTCGTTGCACAACGCGGCGACGAAGCTGCCGACCCACGAGCCGCACCCCGAAAAATAGGTTCATCGCGCGAACTGGGGAAAGTAGAGGTTGACGGGTCGGAGGTTGGTAGATTGGCAGTCGCCAAAACAACCCATCCCCTTCCTCTTCCCCGTCATGCGAGATGCTATGTTGGGCCTGGCCTTCTGGGAAGGCCATGTCGTCGATTCATCCCAGGAGCGAGCCGACGGTTCGCTGTTGTTGTCCCTCTCTGAAGACCCTGCGTACCGTCCCCGCTGTCGGCGTTGCGGCAGTGACTGTGTCCTGATCCATGAGCGGCGGCGACGCTGCGTGCGGGATCGAGACTGGTTTGACCGACGAGTCTGGCTCGATGTGCCGATCCGGCGGCTGGACTGCTATCAGTGCGGCGCCCGTGTGGCCGAGCGGCTGAGTTGGCTTGATGCGGGCGAGCGCATCACGCACCGACTGCGCGCCTGGGTCGAAGCGCTCGTGCAAATCCTGCCGATTGCCCATGTCGCCAAACTCACGGGCTTGCACTGGCACACCATCAAGCGCATCGACCATCGGCGCCTGCAGACCCAATACGGTGCGTTCGAAGCACGGGGTGTGCGTCGGCTGGTGATGGATGAGTTCGCGCTGCACAAGGGACATCGCTACGCCACCGTGATCATGGATGCCGAGCGCATGCGCGTGCTGTGGGTTGGCGAGGGCAACAGTCGCGAGGCCATCCGGCCGTTCTTCGAGTTACTCGGTGAAGCCGGCTGCCAGCAGATTGAGGCCGTTGCGATGGATATGAACACCGCCTTCGATCTGGAGGTACGAGCCCACTGCCCGAGCGCAGAGGTGGTCTACGATCTGTTTCACGTCGTCGCGCGCTTTGGTCGGGAAGTCGTCGACCGGGTGCGGGTCGATCAGGCCAACGCCTTGCGCAGCGCGCCGGCCCAACGGCAGGTGATCAAGCGCTCGCGCTGGCTGCTGCTGCGTAACCGTGACAACCTCGGCGACGAGCAGGCGGTCAAGCTCGACGAGTTGCTGGCCGCCAACGCGCCGCTGGCGACCGTCTATCTCCTGAAAACGGCGATCAAGGAGATCTGGTTCGCCCCAACCGCGCGAGAAGGGGCGCGAAGATGGAAGGACTGGTACCGACTCACGATCGACAGCGGTATCGCGCCGGCGATTGCCTTTGCCAAACGACTGCGCAAATACCGGCGCGGAATCCTGGCCTCGTCAATCTTCCCGCTTAACACCAGCGTCCTGGAGGGCGTCAATAACCGGATCAAGGTCATCAAGCGCATGGCCTACGGTTTCCGCGACTCAGCCTATTTCTTCCTGAAGATCAAGGCCGCCTTTCCCGGAAAGGCGCGATGAACCGAAAAATAGCGCCACTTGACCGCGATCAAGTGCGTCTGTCATTTCGGGCGACGACGGGTTTTCATAACACTTAATACGACATATAGTGCGCCATAACACAATTCCACACTACAGGTAGTGCATCCACATGAGCACGCTTTCAGCCACATCCCAACCGCTACTCGGCGCACTGCCCGCGCAAGTCCTCAAACGCGACGGGCGAACCCTGCCCTTCGACGTCGCAAAAATCCGCAAGGCGATCGTTGCCGCCGGTGCAGCATCGGGCGAGTTCGATGCCGGCGAGGCGGCGCGGCTGACGGCCACGGTGGGCAAGGTGATCGCGCACCGGTTCCACGGCGAAACGCCGACGATCGAGGCGATCCAGGACATCGTGGAACAGGTACTCGTCGCCGCGGACTGGTTCGCAACGGCGCGTGCCTACATCGTCTATCGCGAGCAGCGGGCCAAGCTGCGCACCGACCGCCGTGCGGTGGTGGATGCGATCGGTTCGATCAACGAGTACCTTTCTCAGAGTGACTGGCGGGTGCGCGCGAACGCGAACCAGGGCTACTCGCTGGGTGGGCTGATCCTCAATGTCTCGGGCAAGGTAATCGCCAACTACTGGCTCAACCATGTGTATCCGCCCGAAGTGGGCGAGGCGCACAAACAGGGCGACATTCACATCCATGATCTGGACATGCTGGCCGGCTACTGCGCCGGCTGGTCGCTGCGCACGCTGCTGCAGGAAGGGCTCAACGGCGTGCCTGGCAAGGTCGAGTCGGCGCCGCCCAAGCATCTGGGCAGCGCAGTCGGGCAGATCGTGAACTTCTTTGGCACGCTGCAGAACGAGTGGGCTGGTGCGCAGGCCTTCAGTTCCTTCGACACCTACCTCGCCCCCTTCGTACGCAAGGACCGCCTAGGCTACGAAGAGGTGCGCCAGTGCATGCAGGAGCTGGTCTACAACCTCAACGTGCCTCGCGCTGGGGCACGCAGACGCCCTTCACCAACCTGACCTTCGACTGGGTCTGCCCGGAAGACCTGAAGGAGCAGATCCCCTACATCGCGGGCGAGGAAATGCCCTTCGCCTATGGTGATCTGCAGGCGGAGATGGACCTGATCAACCGCGCCTTCATCAACGTGATGATGGAAGGCGACGCCAAGGGCCGCGCCTTCACCTTCCCGATCCCGACCTACAACATCACGCCGGAATTCGACTGGGACCACGCCAACTGTGTGCCGCTGTTCGAGATGACGGCCAAGTATGGTCTGCCTTACTTCCAGAACTTCGTAAACAGCGAACTCAAGCCAAACATGGTGCGGTCGATGTGCTGCCGGTTGCAACTCGACCTGCGCGAACTGCTGAAACGCGGCAACGGCCTCTTTGGCTCCGCCGAGCAGACCGGTTCGCTCGGTGTGGTGACGATCAACTGCGCACGCCTGGGCTACCTGCACCGCGGCAACGAGGCCGCGTTGTTCGCGCGCGTCGATGAACTGGTCGAGCTGGCGCGCACCAGTCTCGAGATCAAGCGCAAGGTGATCCAGCGGCACATGGACGACGGGCTATTCCCCTACACCCGCCGCTACCTGGGCACGCTGCGCAACCACTTCTCGACCATCGGCATCAACGGCGTGAACGAGATGATCCGCAACTTCACCAACAACGCGGACGACATCACCACCCCGGCGGGCGAAGCACTCGCCCTGAAACTGCTCGATCACCTGCGCGCGCGCATGAGCCAGATCCAGGAAGAGACCGGCCACCTCTACAACCTCGAAGCCACGCCGGCGGAAGGCACGACCTACCGCTTCGCAAAAGAAGACCGCAAGCGCTGGCCCGAGATCCTGCAGGCTGGCACCGAGGATCACCCGTACTACACCAACTCGACGCAACTGCCGGTCGGCTTTACCAGTGACCCCTTCGAGGCGCTCGAGCGCCAGGAGGCGATGCAATCGAAGTACACCGGCGGCACCGTGCTGCACCTGTATATGGGCGAGCGCATCGACTCCGCCGAGGCTTGCAAACAACTGGTGCGCCGCTCACTCGAACGCTTCCGGGTGCCCTACATCACCATCACGCCGACCTTCTCGATCTGCCCGAAGCACGGCTACATTGCCGGCGAGCACAAGTTCTGCCCGAAGTGCGACGACGAACTTCTGGCGAAGAAACGCGCTGCCGCGCCCTTGCACTGAACCCCACACAGGAGCCCGAACATGATTCACGAGACCCGTACCGAACGATTCGCCAGCCACCCCGAACTCGACGACAGCGAGCGCCAGCCCTGCGAGATCTGGACCCGCGTCATGGGCTATCACCGCCCGGTCGCATCCTTCAACCGCGGCAAACAGGGTGAGTTCTACGAACGCCAGTACTTCCGCGAAACCGCGTGCTGCGGCAAGGTCTGAACCACATGCCAACCGGTGCGTGGGCTCAAGCAAACCGCCGCGCACGCCGAAGCTGACGCACCCCGGCCGTGCAGCGGCCGTATCCGAATCCGATGACTCAGCACGACGATCTCTCCCGCCCACCCTGGCAGCAACGCATCCAGGTGGGCGGTTTCAATCCGTTCTCCACCGTCGACTGGCCCGGCAAGCTCGCAGCCGTGGTCTTCCTGCGCGGCTGCCCGTGGCGCTGCGGGTATTGCCACAACCCGGAACTGCAAACCCGCATCGGCCCCGCGCCCATTGCATGGGACGAGGTGGAGGCCCAACTCGCACGCCGACGCGGCTTCATCGACGGCGTGGTGTTCTCCGGTGGCGAACCGACCGCAGATCGTGCGCTACCGGAAGCCATCGCGCGCGTCCGCGAACTGGGCCTCGCCGTCGGGCTGCACACCGGCGGCGCCTACCCCGAGCGGCTTGAAGCATTGCTTCCGCAGATCGACTGGGTGGGCTTCGACCTGAAAACCGACCCGGCCGATTACGCCAACGTTACCGGAGTGAGCGGCAGCGGCAGTCGCGCGTGGGCATCAGCAAACGCTGTCGCGCGTTCAGGTGTCACCCACGAGTTTCGACTAACCTACCACGGTGCGCTAGAT
>JAJZLD010000188.1 GCA_021803785.1 Pseudomonadota bacterium
CCAAGCCCGTTGCGCCGCGCGCCGTTAATCAGGATCAAATGCCTTTGCAGGCAGCCTCAAGCACTTTTGTTACCAGCCGTAAACCCGTCCGATGTTGGAATTTTCGTTGGCGTTGTTCCAAGCGGCGTTTGCCACAACGCCTGGGTCAATGACCGCGTGGTGCGCGCCTTCTGGTGCGCTCGTCTGAATATAGGAGTGAATCATGAGGATTAGCATCGTCCAGCGTCTCTGGATGCTGGTGGCAGCAGCGTTGCTGGCGCTTGTGACGGTTGGCGCGATCGGGGGTTACATGGCGCGCTCGGCGCTCGGGCGGCTCGATCATGTGCACACCAGCACGCTGCCCGCCCTGCAGACGCTGAACGCGGTGGAGCGCAATTTCTTCCTCATCCGCGTCAATGCCTACGCGCATGTCGTTGCCGATGCGGCGGATCGAAAAACCGCGCTGGAAGCTAACGTGCAGACGGCGCGTGACGCGGTGGCGACGCTGTTCGGTGACATCGACAAGCAGTTGATCGACAACACCGACAAGACCCTGCTCGAGACCGACCGCAAGGCCTTCAGCAAGTACCTCGGCATTCTTGAGGAAGTCCTCGCCGCCTCGCGCGCCAACGATGTTGCAACGGTGCGCGACATCGTCGCGAACCGCGCGAAACCGGCTGGCGATGAGGTGACGGCGACCCTCAAGGCGCATACCGACTACCACAAGCGCCTTGCTGACGAGGCGCGCGCCCAGGCCGCCGTTGATGAACGCAATGGTCAGTGGACCTCATGGGGCATCATCGTCGTTGGTGCGGCGCTGATGTTCGCGTTTGGCGCAGTGCTGGTGCGTGATATCGGTCGAGGGATCCATGCGCTGGAGCACAGCGTGCAGCGGATCGGCAGCGAGCTGGACTTCACCGTGCGGGCCCCGGTGCATGGGCGCGATGAACTGGGCAACATGGCGAATGCCTTCAACGGCTTGATCGAGCGCCTGCAGGTCAATCTGCGCGACATTCAGCAATCGGCGCGCGAAGTTGCGGACGCGGCTGGTACGCTGGCGACGACATCAAGCCAGGTGGCGACGGCATCGGAGCAGCAGAGCAGCGCAGCCGCGAGCATGGCAGCCAGCGTTGAGCAGATGACCGTGAGCATCAACCATGTAGGCGATCGTGCCGATGAAACCCGCGCGCTGGCCTGCGCCTCGGGCGAACAGGCAACTGACGGGCGCCAGGTGATCGAACAGACCGTGGGCGACATCAACGAGATTGCCAGCGTGGTCCGCGCGGCCTCGGGCTACCTCGAACGGCTTGGCGAGCAGAGCGAGCAGATCTCGACCGTTGTGCAGGTGATCAAGGAAGTCGCGGACCAGACCAATTTGCTGGCGCTCAACGCCGCCATCGAGGCCGCGCGGGCAGGTGAGCAGGGCAGGGGCTTTGCCGTGGTGGCGGACGAGGTACGTAAGCTGGCTGAGCGCACTGCAGCGTCGACGCAGCAGATCAGCCAGACGATCGGCGCGATGCGTGAAGCGTCGATTAGTGCCTCACAGCAGATGAGCGCCGCCGTGCAGCGCGTAGAAATCGGCGTCGAGCGCGCCAGCAACGCCAGTGCAGCGATTGGCCGGATCGAGGAAAGCAGCCGGCGCACCGTTGAAACCGTGGCCGAGATTGCGGATGCGATGCGCGAGCAGAGCAGCGCGAGTACCTTGGTGGCGCAGAACGTCGAACGCATTGCGCAGATGGCGGAAGAGGGCGCTTCGGCCGCGCAAAATAGTGCCGAGGCGGCCCAATCATTGGACCGCTTGGCCCAGCAGATGCAGGCGGTGGTGGCGGCTTACCGGATCTGAGTTGGGAGCCCGGCGCGACTCAGTTTCGGTACTCGAGCTCGGAACCATCGCCGAAGCGGAGGTGCTTCGGCTCCCAGTCGATCAGGAGTTCGCTGCCGGGCATCGCGACAAAGTCGCGGTCCTCTTCCGATACCCCCTTGCGCAAATCGGCACAGCGCACTTCGACCGGTGCGCCGGGTTCCAGCGCTTCGCTGCGGTTGAAGTAGCAGTGGTCCGCGATACCCAGTTCGTCCTCGCGGGGATGTACCTTGCGCAGGTTCACGGTCGCCTCCAGTGAGCGGATCGTCAGGTTCTCCAGGCGATAGGTTGTCACCACTACGTCGTGTTCGTTGCCCTGCGCACGTTTAGCACTGCCCCGGTCGCCAGGGGCTTGTTGTGCTTCGCTGGCAGGCATGATCTCGCGCCGCACGAGGTCAACCGACACCGCTTCGCGAAGTGGCGCCAGCGCGGCATCGCGTTCGGCGCTGCGCGCCTCCATCTTCTTTTCCTGCTCGGCCAAGCGTACGAGGAACTTGCGCTGCAGCGCGATCGCCTCGCCAACGGTGCGCGCAGTCAGCGGTTCGTCCGGGTCTGCAAATTGCGGCGGCAGCACATCACCGCGGCTGCGCTTCACATAGCCATAGACGAGTGCGCGTTCATTCTTCGGCAGCTTGTCGAGCTTTGCCTGGATCGCCGAGAGGTCTGTGCTGCCGACCGGCAATTGTGCGCGGTAAGGGTTGCGCAGGGCCATCGAGCCGCTGATCGCGAGGGCGACGAGAATCAGCGCAGTGATGAAGCGCGATCTCGTCATGTCAGTTTGCCGAAGTTCTTGGGCGCAGGCTTACCACTCGGTCGATTCGCCGCGGCTGCCGCCGCTGGCCCTCTGGCCCAGCATGTCGAGCGCCACTGCTTCGGCGACCTTGATGCCATCAACGCCGGCTGAAAGGATGCCCCCTGCGTAGCCGGCGCCTTCTCCGGCCGGGAAGAGGCCGCGGGTGTTGATGCTCTGGAAGTCGTCGCCCCGTTTGATGCGGATCGGCGATGAAGTGCGTGTCTCGATCGCGGTCATCACCGCGTCATCCATCGCGAAGCCCTTGATCTGCTTGGCGAAGGCGGGCAGCGCTTCACGCAACGCCTCGACAACGAAATCCGGCAGGCATTGCGACAGGTCGGTCCAGCGAACGCCCGGCTTGTACGAGGGTTCGACACTGCCGCAGGCGGTTGACGGCCGGCCGGCGAGAAAGTCGCCCACGCGCTGGGCAGGGGCCGCGTAGGTGCCACCACCGGCCTCGAACGCGCGGCTTTCCCAGTAGCGCTGGAAGTCGATGCCCGCGAGCGGGTGGCCGGGGTAGTCCTTCTCCGGCGAAATACTGACGACGATGCCGCTGTTCGCGTTGCGCTCATTGCGCGAGTACTGGCTCATGCCGTTGGTGACGACGCGGTTTTCTTCCGAAGTAGCTGCGACCACGGTGCCGCCCGGGCACATGCAGAAGCTGTACGCAGCACGGCCGTTGCTGGCGTGATGCACCAGCTTGTAGTCGGCTGCGCCGAGGATCGGGTGGCCGGCGTTGGGGCCCAGCCGAGCGGAGTCGATCAGCGATTGCGGGTGCTCGATCCGCACGCCGACCGAGAAGGGCTTCGCCTCGACATACACGCCGCGGTCGTAGAGCGCCTTGAAGGTGTCGCGCGCACTGTGGCCCACCGCGAGCACGACATGGCGTGTGTCGATGCGGCTGCCATCGGCGAGGATCACGCCGCGGATCTGGCCGTTTGCGATATCGAAATCGGCAACGCGGCTCTGGAAGCGGATCTCTCCGCCCAGCGCCTCGATGTTGCCGCGCATTTTCTCGACCATGCCGACGAGGCGGAAGGTGCCGATGTGCGGTTTGCTGACGTAGAGGATCTCTTCCGGCGCGCCGGCCTTGACGAATTCGGTCAGTACCTTGCGGCCGTGGAATTTCGGGTCCTTGATCTGGGTGTGCAGTTTGCCGTCTGAAAAGGTGCCCGCGCCGCCTTCGCCGAACTGCACGTTCGATTCCGGGTTTAGCTTGCTCTGCCGCCACAGACCCCACGTGTCCTTGGTGCGCTCGCGCACCGTCTTGCCGCGTTCGAGGATGATCGGTTTGAAGCCCATCTGCGCCAGCATCAGCCCTGCGAACAGCCCGCACGGGCCCATGCCGATCACCACAGGTCGCTCCTGCAAACCCTCGGGCGCTTGGCAGACAAACTTGTAGGCCATGTCCGGCGTGGGGCCGACATGGCGGTCACCGGCGCAGCGCTTGGCTACGGCGGCCTCGTTGGCGACCGAGACATCCACCGTGTAGACCAGCAGGATGCGGTTGCGCCGCCGTGCGTCGTAGCCGCGCCGGTAGATCGAGACTTCAAGCAGGTCTTTTGCCTTGATGCCCAGCCGTTGGCAGATCGCGGCTGGCAATTCTTCAGCAGCGTGATCGAGCGGCAGTTTAATTTCGGTAAGGCGCAGCATGGGGGCAATCGGGCCAGGTTGAAACGGCCGGTATTGTAGCCCGTGCCGCTTGTGCGGCAGGGCGTGGGCTACGCCGGCAGCCTGCCGCTTTGCCGCGTGGGCGGTTGCGCGTGTCTCTTCGCCCTTGGCCCGGTAAAGCTGTTCGAGTTCCTTGAACACGCCCGGGCCCAACTTCCCGGCTGCCCCGCGCGCGCAAGGCGAAGCTGGATCACCATCGGAACATGGCTACCCGCTCGATCGCATCGAGTCGGTGAAATCGACGTGTCCTCGGCATTCATCAATGGCTGAAACGAGCACTTGCCCAATGTGCCCATCGCGTTCGGCAAGTTCGACGTCGGCTGGCAAGCGGGCGCGGTGTTCAAGCCTCATGCCCGGCAACCCACTCAAAATTTGGGGGAGCTCTTACGCCGAAAATGCGCCGGCTGGGATGACGATGAACGCATGCAGGTGCTGGGTATTTCGGCTCTATGACGCATAGGTGAAATCGCCCTGCCTCCTGATCCGATGCTCACGAATTCGTGACGGGCTGAACAGGGGGGCGACCGGCCGCTTACGCTTCAAGACCACGGATTCTGGGGACTTTTGGGTTCAACGAGTAGCGACTTGCATCGAACTTATGTAGGCTATCGGACGAATTCTCTGAAAGAAAAACAGCCGTCCTTATCCGTCCGCGCATTGGTGACGATATTTCTTTCGGCCCCGGCAAGATCGAGCCGCTGCGCGCGGTCGGCAAGACGCGCGCCCTCGCGGCGTCAGCCCGTTTGTTCGGTGGGCCCCGCAAGCGTGCCTGCTTGCTCATTGATTCTTTGAGCGTGGGATTCGGTCGCCCGCTTGTTGAAACCCAGGCAGGGGGCGCGGTGGCGCATCCCTTACAACGCTCGGGCAGTAACTCATCAACCTGAAAACCTGTCTCAACGCCACTTTGCGGCTCTATCGTGACCGAATAAAAAGGCGACGACCCATGAAATTCCTACGCCCGCTGGTCGTGGCCTGCTCGCTCCTGTTCGCAGGCACAGCCTATGCTGGGAAAGTCACCGTTGCGGCGGCGGCCGATCTCAAGTTTGCGATGGATGAGATCGTCGCCACCTTCAAGAAGGTCAATCCGGCCGACGAGGTGGAGGTCATTTATGGCTCATCGGGTAAGTTCTACGCCCAGCTTCAGCAGGGCGCGCCCTATGACCTGTATTTCTCGGCGGACATCGACTTTCCGCGCGAGCTGGTCAAAGCGGGTTTCGCCGCTTCCGAAGTGAGGCCCTACGCGTTCGGTCGCATCGTGCTGTGGAGCACCCGCATGGACGCAAGCCGGATGACGCTGGAAAGCCTCACCGACCCCAAGATCACCCGCATCGCCATCGCCAACCCCAAGCACGCCCCCTATGGCAAGCGGGCCGAGGAAGCATTACGCGCTGCCGGGCTGTGGCAGAAGATCGAGCCGAAGCTGGTTTACGGCGAAAACATCGCTCACACCGCGCAGTTCGTCCAGACCGGCAACGCACAGGTCGGCATCATCGCGCTGTCTTTGGCCCTCAATCCAGAGTTGGCGGGCAAGGGCGGCTATTGGCTGATCCCCGCCACGCTGCATGAGCCGCTGGAGCAGGGCTTCATCATTACCAAACGGGCTGAGGGCAATGCGCTGGCCAAACGCTTTGCCGACTACATGGATAGCCAAGCGGCGCGGGCCGTGATGGTCCGATATGGTTTCGTCCTGCCGCGCGATGCGGCCGGCAAGTAGTATGTGGTCATGCTGACCGATAGCGATCTGCAGGCCATTTGGCTCACGGCAAGGCTGGCGAGCATCGTCACCGTGATCCTGCTGTTGGTCGGAACCCCGATCGCCTGGTGGCTGGCCCGCACCAAGGCGTGGTGGAAGGGGCCGGTCAGTGCGGTGGTGGCCCTGCCTCTGGTGCTGCCGCCCTCAGTGCTGGGCTTCTATCTGCTGCTGGCCATGGGGCCGAACGGACCGGTGGGGCAGTTGACGCAGGTGCTGGGCATCGGGCCACTGCCCTTCAGCTTCTGGGGCTTGGTGGTTGCCTCGGCGTTTTATTCGCTGCCGTTCATGGTGCAACCTTTGCAAACGGCCTTTGAGGCGGTGGGCGACCGGCCGCTGGAAGTGGCGGCCACGCTGCGCGCCTCGCCGCTCGATGCCTTTTTTACCGTGGCGGTGCCGCTGGCCGCACCGGGCTTTCTCACGGCCTCTATCCTGACCTTTGCCCACACCGTCGGCGAGTTTGGCGTGGTGCTGATGATTGGCGGCAATCTTCCGGG
>JAJZLD010000189.1 GCA_021803785.1 Pseudomonadota bacterium
CAGCGCAGCGTCTGGTCGAGGAAGGTCCAGGTCAGGGCCCACATCCTCGCCCGCTGCGTGTTGTCGGCGGCCCCGGCGTGCCCGCCCTCCATGTTCTCGAAATACCAGACGTCCTGGCCGAACTCGCGCATGCGCGCCGCCATCTTTCGCGCATGGCCGGGGTGTACCCGATCGTCGCGCGTCGAGGTGACAAACAGCGTGCGCGGATATGTCACGCCCGCCTTCAGGTTCTGATACGGCGAGTACTTCGAGATGTAGGCCCACTCCTCGGCGATGTCGGGATTCCCGTATTCGCCCATCCACGACGCGCCCGCCAGCAACAGGTGATAGCGCTTCATGTCCAGCAACGGCACCTGACACACCACTGCGGCAAACAGGTCGGGTCGCTGCACTTCGGTCGCCCCCACCAACAGCCCGCCGTTGCTGCCACCCATGATCGCGAGCCGCTTCGGCGAGGTGATGCCGCGCCGGATCAGGTCCTCTGCGACCGCGATGAAATCGTCGTAGGCGTTCTGGCGTTTTTCCTTCAGCGCCGCCGCGTGCCAGCGCGGGCCGAACTCGCCGCCGCCGCGGATATTCGCCACCACATAGGCGCCGCCTTTTTCGAGCCAGCCTGCGCCCACGCCGCCGTTGTAGCCGGGCGTCAGGGCGACTTCAAAACCACCGTAGCCGTACAGCACTGTGCGCAGCGAGCCGTCACGCGGCGCGCCCTTCGGCGCGACAATGAAGTACGGCACCCTGGTGCCATCGCGCGACGTGGCTTCGTACTGCGCGGCCTCGAGTCGCGACGCATCGAAGAACGTCGGCAGCCGCTGCAGGGGCTGCGCACCGGCCTTGCCGAACTGCCGATAGTGCAGGGTCGACGGTGTCAGGTAATCGGACGTGGTCAGCAGGTAATCGTTCGAGCGCTCAGGATCGATCGGCATCGTCTTGCTCGCGCCCAGTTCGGGCACCGGCACGACGCGCTGCTGCCAGCCCGTGCGACCCGGCCGCACCTCGATCACCCGCCCGCGCACCGTATCAAGCAGGTCGAGCACGAAGCCGTCCTTCACCCCGTGCCATTCCTCCATGGCCACGGTCTTGCTCGGCGCAAACAGCAACTCGGGCACCGCACGGCGCGCACGCTCGGCGTCCAGCGGCAGCGCGAGCAGCGAGCCTTTCGCGAAGGTGCGCCCGTTGCGCACCCAGTCGTCACGCAACTCAAGGATCAGGCGATCGCGCCATACGCGCGCCTTCGCGCTATCCGGTTTCTCCACCCGCACCGGTTTGCCGTCGTGCCCCAACGCATACAGTTCCTCGGTGAAGAAACTCGGCAGGCGCACGATGAAATTGCGCGATGTGGGCAGCGTCTGGTCCAAGTAGGCGGAGACCATCATGTCTTCCTTGCGCGCCTCGAAGACCGTCTGCGCCTGTTCGATCGGCGTGCCGCGCTTCCAGCGCTTGAGGATGCGCGCATAGCCCGAGTCGGTGAGGCTGCCCGCCCCGAAGTCAGTGCCGACGAGCAGCGTATCGCGGTCGACCCAGCTGACCTCGGTCTTCGCATGCGCAATGCGGAAGCCGCCCTCGACGAAGCGTCCTGCGCGGGTATCGAACTCGCGGATCTCCACCGCGTCGCCACCGCCACGTGAGAGCTTCACAAGGCAACGCACGCCCTGCGGCCCGAGGCACTCGGCCCCCTTCCACACCCAGGACTGCCCTTCGGCGGCACCCAGTGCGTCGACATCCAGCTCCGTGCGCCATGTCGGCGAGCCCTTGCGATAGTCAGCAAGCGGGCTACTGCGCCAGATGCCACGTGGGTGTTCGGCGTCCTGCCAGAAGTTGTAGGCGCGCGCGCCGATCAACGTGATCGGTGCCAGGCGCTGTGCCGAGTTGTAGATCCCCAGCAGGCGCGCATGCAGCGCCTCATAACCGGGCGCCTGTTCGAGCTTCGGCAGGGTCTCGGCGTTGCGCGCACTAACCCAGTCGAGCGAGGCCGGTGCGTCGATTGCCTCAAGCCATTGATACGGATCGTCGTCCGCAGCGTACGTGGCGCCAGTACAGGCCATTGCGGCAAGACCGAGCGTGGTCAGGACAACACGGAAACACATCGGGAATCACTCCAGCGGCAGATCGTTCGACGGGCAAACGCGATGCGCCCGCCCAACCGCGCAGGCTATCACCGCCTGGCGGCCGAACTTTGTCAGTCTGTATCGCGCTGCACCACCAGCGCTGCACAGGCGTGCAGCAGGGCCGGCAGTTCGGAAGTATCCGCATCGAAGTCGTGTGCCAGCGCGTCGCAGCTATCCACCAGCTTGACCACATGATCGTCGCGGCTGGCGATCGCCGCAGCCCGCAGTGCCGGCCACGGCGGCAGCGGATCGGCAACCGGCAGCAGGCTCATCGGCCACGGCCGGCCGATCGCCACATAGGCGGCGCAAAAGGCCAGCCAGTAGCGTTGCAGCACAGGCTGGGGCTGCTCGATCCAGGGCCAGAGCACCCGCAGGGCATGCAGGCTGGTGATCAGATGCAGCGCGGTGAAGTCGGCCGTCGCGCGATAGAGCCGCGCAGCGGTCACGGCGAGCGAATGCCACGCGCGGTCGGCGCCCTTCTCCATCCGCAGCGGCGGCACCGCCGCGAGAAACACCGGATGGCCCAGGACCTCGACCAGCCGCCCCATGATCATCGGGCGTTCGAACGCCACGCCCGCCAGTTCGGCACTTTGCGACAGGGCGCGCAAACCCTCGGCTGCACCGGTATCGCCGACACCCTGGGGCAGCGGCACTTCGCGCCGGTATGCGGTCAGCAGGGCGAGGCCGGCAGCCGTCTCACTGTCGGCGCCAAAGCGCACACCGTAGGCGAGCCGGATCAGCCCATGGAACGCCGCAGTCACCAGGCCTTCGAGCAAGGCTGGCAAGGCACGACGCAACACCGCATCGCGCCCCTCATCCGCCAGGGCTGCCTCGAAGCGCACCCACTGCGATGCGAAGTCGCGCCCATCGGCCGGCGCAGGCAGCGGGCGGATCAAGGGCCGCGCGAGCTCTGCAAAGGCATCCAGCCGCGGCGGCGGCGCGCCCAGCGCATGCAGCGCCGCCAGCGCCATCGGCAGGTGGTTGCTGTTGCCGTTGCTCAGTGACGAATCGTCACCGCGCAGCGCATTCAAACGCGCCAGAAGCACATCGTTGGGCATGATCGGACATCAGGGCAAAGTGACACGCGATTGTGGCACCCACGGCAATGGTACGCTCCGCGTTCCGGTTTCTTCGCGTGCCCGAATTCATGTCGTACACCCGCCCCCTGCTGCTTGCCGCCACCCTGCTGAGCCTGCCCCTGCCCGCCGCGGCCGAGGACTGGCTCGTGATCTCGGGTTACTCCTACCACTTCGAGAACCGCGACGAATACCGCGCAGACAATCCGGGTGCAGGCTGGGAGCGCCCCTCCGAGGAATATCCGCTGTCATGGATGGCCGGCTACTACCGCAACAGCTATGACCGCGACACCTTCTACGCTGGCGCCCGCTGGGAGCCCGAGTTGGTGAAGTGGGAGCATGTGAAGCTCGGCGTTTTCGTCGGCCTCGCCAGCGGCTACTGGACGCCGGTCGTCGCGCTGCCGATGGCCAGCTTCCAGTGGGGCCGCTTCGGCTTCAACCTCGTCGGCGCCCCGTCGATCCGCGAGTACTCGGGCTACATCGGTGGGCAGGTGAAGTTCAAGTTCGACTGAGGCGGCGCAGTCTCCGCCCTGCCTGTCTGAACTCAGGAGCACTGAGGGGCCGAACTGAACGACCACGACGCGCCAGGCTGCTTCGCCGACGCTGCTTTGGCAACCGCCGGCTTGGCCTCTTGGCTCGGCACAGAGAGGTCAACCACCCGCTCGGCCATCGCGATCGTTTCTGGGCGGTGCGCCACGATCACTCGAGTCAACTGCAACGCGGCAACGGCGTCATTGACCAGGCGCTCGCGGTTCACGTCAAGGTGGCTGGTCGCTTCGTCCAGCACCAACACTCGCGGCTGACGATACAGCGCCCGCGCCAACAACAAACGCTGTTTCTGGCCGCCCGACAAGCTGGACCCCATATCACCGATCAAGGTGTGATACCCCATGGGCATTCTCACCACATCGTCGTGCACCGCGGCCAATTGTGCCGCCAACTGCACCCGCTCCAAATCGATCCGCTCGTCGAAATTTGCGATGTTGTCTTGCAAAGATCCGGAGAACAGTTGGTCGTCCTGCATGACAACGCCCAGGTGCCGGCGCCAATTAGCGAGACCAACTTGCTTGAGTGGCAGACCACCTACCTTGACCGTGCCCTCGCTGGGCTCGATCAGACCCAACAGGATCTTCACTAAGGTGCTCTTGCCACAACCCGAGGGGCCAACAATCGCAACATGCTCGCCGGCTTCAATCTTCAGGCTGAGGTGTCGCAGGACCCACGGCTCACCATCGCCATATCGGAAGCTGACGTTATCGAGTTCAATGCTTGGCGCCACCATGGCAGCGGTATCCAGCGCCATCGGAAGGCTACCCTCGACGCGCTCCTGCGGCGTCAGCACGATGTCGGCAAGGCGCTCCACCTGCAGGTTCAGCATGCGCAGGTCAATCATCTTGTCGATGAAACTGCTCATCCGGCCGGAGAACGAATCCTTGTAAGCCACAAACGCCATCAACATGCCGACCGACATCAGGTTGTCCATCGCAAGCGACGCCCCCAACCAGATGATCGCCACGCTTTCGATACCGAACAGCAGCGCGTAGGCTGAGCGGAAACCGAGAGACATCTTCTCGGTGCTGACATGGCGATTTGTTGCCTGCACCAACAGGTTCAGCCACTTCGCCCGACGGCGCTCCTCAAGTCCGCCCAACTTGACGGACTGCACACCGCGCAGCGATTCCAGAAAGTGCGTCTGCTCGCGCGCCGCCAGTGCAAGGTACTCGCCGCTCGCACGGCGGAATGCGCCATAGCTCGCCACCCGCAACGCTGCATACATCGCAATCGCAAGCAGGGCGATGCCTGCCAGCTTTGGGCTATAGATGAACATCATCACCAAGGTGATCGCTGCGAATACGCCATCAAGTAGGGCCTCGACCAACGAACCGGTAAGCGTCTGCTGAATCGTATTCAGCGACTGAAAACGCGAAACGATGTCGCCCGTGTGGCGCGTTTCGAAGTACTTCATTGGCAAACGGATCAGGTGCCCCATCACGCGACCCGACCACTGAAGATTCAATTGCGTCGAAAACGCCAGGCCGACCCAACCGCGTGCAGTGCCAATCACGGTCTTCAGAATCAAGACCAACAGGAAGCCGCCCCCAAGCAAATGCAGCAGGTCGCGATCCGCTGACACGATCGCGCCATCCACCACCCACTGGATGAAGAAAGGGGACACCAGCGCGAACACCTCCAACGCCGCGGCAAACATCAACAACTGCAGCAGACTTCGCTTCCAGCCGATCGCGCGGCCAATCAATTGCCTCCAGCCAATCGAAGGTGGTGCGCTCTGGCGACGGAAGCCCTCGGCCGGTGTTATCTCCAATGCGACCCCGGTGAAATGCGCGCTGACTTCCTTCAACAACAGGCGCCGCTCACCCTGTGCTGGATCATGGATCACAACACCTTTTGCGCTGACTTTCAGCAGCACGACAAAATGGTTCAAGTCCCAATGCAGGATGCAGGGCGTCTTCAACTCGCCAAGCTCTTCGATATCAAGCCGGAGCGGGCGCGCACCTAATCCGAGCGAGGACGCAATCTGCATCAGATCCGCTAACGTCGCCCCGCGCAGGGACAAAGCGAAGCGAGCGCGCAATTGCGACAATTCGACTTCACACCCAAAGTGAGATGCAATGGTGGAGATACAAGCAAGACCGCACTCAGAGGTCGTCGACTGAAGTTGGTAGATCATAGGCCACGCAGTCAGGCTGTATCGTTACTTCTGGAGCAACTTTAGCCAATTCGCCTCTTTATTGATCCAAAAGAAGTATATAGATAAGCCATTTACTGCCAATAAGACTATTGCAACCAAAATTAGTAATCCAGCGGGAGCATCGCGATCGAGGCCGAGATCGCCGATTACTATCCACCCGACCAACATGGTGCTAACGATACAACTGACCGCGGCGGGCACCATCCAAATACCGTCCTTGTTCATACTTTGACCTCTCCTAGCAGATAACCTTGCCGCCCCAGGTTGCGAAGCGGCAAGGTTATCGTTATCGACTACCGGTAATACCAGCGATAAAGACTAGATCCAATGCTCCAGCCAATACCGAACGACGCGCCGATCCCTGCCCCAACAAACGCACCAATTGTCCCGAGCCCGAGCACGGCGGCGGCGGTACCACCGGAGCTGATTCCAATCGAAACACCAGCTGCACCACCGATAGCGCCACCAACTGTCGCGCCATCAGCCGCGGCCAAACCGGTTTGTGTGCGTCAAGTTGTGCAAAAGGGTTGATCAGGTATTCGGTTGATTCCGGGTTGCCGTGGTCGGCGCGCGGGGCGTAGCCCGGAGCGCCGACCACGGCGGCGGCCATCAGGCGGCCAGTCTC
>JAJZLD010000190.1 GCA_021803785.1 Pseudomonadota bacterium
GCCTCGCCTTCGGCGAGGCTTAGCCTTGTTCGTCGGCGAGAGGATCGACCTGAAGGTCGTTGTCCTTGGCAAAGTTGACGAGGAAGTTGTAGGCGAGGGGTTCGAGTTCGTGCAGCCGCTTGTCGACAACCACGCACTTCTCGCCACCCAGCGTGCATCCCGGCCGCACATAAGGGGAATAGCGCATCCGTTTTTCTGCGCCGAAGGCCGACATGATGCCGCACAGGCGGTCGGCCCAGTCGCTCGGGCGGAATTTGCGGCCCTCGCGCGTGAGGCCGACGATCACGAAACTCTCAATCGACATGGCGTGCTCCGGGGCCTGACGAGGGTTTGTGACCCCGTTGAACTACCGGTCTGAAACATTGTGTGGCGCGGATTCTAGCAGAGCGGGCGGGGGCGCCAAAGCCGGACGGTGGCGTATGGGGTGCAATCGGTGTTGCGGCCGAAAGTTCCATTGGGTCGACGTGATTTGACGGCTGCCGTAAAATTAAAGGTTCCTCTATGCGGCTGACGTCAGCCTGACGCGATCGCATGGAGTATTCAGAGCAACGCACCACCAATTGCATGACCAACGAGGCCGCGGGGCGATATGGATCGCGGCCGAGCGAGACGATGATGGCGACTGCGCCCAGGCACTTTCTTCAGTTCAACGACTTTTCGCGTGAAGAGTTCGATTACATCTTCGAGCGGACACGCTGGATCAAGGACAAGTTTAAGCGCTACCAGCCCTACCATCCGTTGTTCGACCGCACGCTGGTGATGATTTTCGAGAAAGCCAGCACGCGCACGCGGTTGTCTTTTGAGGCCGGCATGTTCCAACTCGGTGGATCGGCGATCTACCTGAATACGCGCGATTCGCAGTTGGGCCGTGGCGAACCGGTGGAAGACGCCGCGCAGGTCATGTCGCGAATGTCGGACGTCGTGATGATCCGCACCTTTGAACAGGGCATCGTCGAGCGCTTCGCGGCCCACTCGCGCGTGCCGGTCATCAACGGCCTGACCAACGAATACCACCCTTGCCAGATCATGGCGGATATCTACACCTGGATTGAGCAGCGTGGCCCGATTCAAGGTAAGACCGTGGCCTGGATCGGTGACTCCAACAACGTCTGCAACACCTGGCTACAAGCGGCTGAGGTGCTGGACTTCAACGTTCGCGTGTCGACACCGCCGGGTTACGAGGTCGAGCCCGAGCGGGCGAATCTCTACGGCACGGGTCACTTCGAGCAATTTGCCGATCCGATGGAAGCTGCGCGCGGCGCCGATCTGATTACGACCGACGTATGGACCTCGATGGGTTTTGAGGCGGAAAACGAAGCACGGATCAAGGCTTTCGCGGACTGGCAGGTTGATGCCGACATGATGCGCGTGGCCAACCGCGGTGCGCTGTTCATGCACTGCTTGCCGGCGCATCGTGGTGAAGAGGTGTCGGCAGAAGTGATCGACGGGCCGCAGAGCGTCGTGTGGGAAGAGGCTGAAAACCGCCTGCATACGCAAAAGGCCTTGCTTGAGTATTTGGTGATGGGGCGGGTTGACGGAAAGTAAGCTGACAGAGGCTGCACCATGATCGACCACATGACCTTTCGTGTATCCGATATCGCGCGTACGTGGTCGTTCTATGCGGCGGCGTTGGCGCCGTTGGGTTACTTGCCGGCTTACGATGTGGTGCATGACGGGGTTCGGGTGCTGGGCTTTGCCTGTGACAGCAAGATCGATACCTGGTTTGTCAGCGCAGCGGATGTGACGACGCGCTGCCATCTCGCCTGGCGGGCACCGAACCGCGCTGCGGTCGATGCTTTCTACGCTGCGGCCATGGCTGCGGGGGCTCGCGACAACGGGGCGCCAGGGCTGCGCCCGCACTACCATCCGGGTTACTACGGCGCGTTTGTGATCGACCCTGAAGGCAACAACGTCGAGGCGGTATGCCACGACCCTGAGTGACAAAGATTAGTCTGGCCCCCGAACGCCGGGCGGGGGCTGAGCAGGATCCTGTTCGCGCATCGGCACGCTCAGCGCGAATGGTGACCTACCCGGCCTGTATGCACCACTTTGAGCCTGCCGGTGGGTGATGCGTCGGAATCATCGAGGAACGGAAATGAGCGAAGTAAAGAAAGTCGTACTGGCCTACTCAGGTGGCCTGGATACGTCGGTCATCCTGAAGTGGTTGCAAGACACCTACCAGTGCGAAGTGGTGACATTCACCGCCGACCTCGGTCAGGGTGAAGAACTGGAACCGGCGCGTACCAAGGCGCTTAAGTTCGGTATCAAGCCGGAAAACATCTTCATCGACGATCTGCGCGAAGAGTTCGTCCGCGATTTCGTTTTTCCGATGTTCCGCTGCAACACCGTGTATGAAGGCGAGTATCTGCTCGGTACTTCGATTGCACGCCCGCTGATTGCCAAGCGGTTGATCGACATCGCGCGCCAGACCGGCGCTGACGCGATCTCCCACGGCGCGACGGGCAAGGGCAACGACCAAGTCCGTTTCGAGCTTGGTGCCTATGCGTTGATGCCGAACGTCAAGGTCATCGCGCCGTGGCGCGAATGGGATCTGCTGTCGCGCGAGAAACTGCTGGCTTACGCCGAGAAGCACGGCATCCCGGTCGAGATGAAGCACAAGAATGGTGGCGCGCCGTATTCGATGGACGCCAACCTGCTGCACATCTCGTTCGAAGGTCGCCATCTGGAAGACCCGAAGAACGAAGCCGAAGAATCGATGTGGCGCTGGACCGTATCGCCGGAAGCGGCACCGGATGCGCCCGAGTACGTTGATCTGGAATTCGAGCGCGGCGACGTCGTGGCGATCAACGGAACCCGCCTTGCCGCACACGAAGTACTGGCCAAGCTCAACGAGCTAGGCGGCAAGCACGGTGTTGGCCGTCTGGATCTGGTCGAAAATCGCTATGTCGGCATGAAGTCGCGCGGCTGCTACGAAACTCCGGGAGGTACGATTCTCCTCAAGGCGCACCGTGGTATTGAGTCGATCACGCTCGATCGCGAAGTGGCGCACCTGAAGGACGATCTGATGCCGCGCTACGCGAGCCTGATCTACAACGGCTACTGGTGGGCGCCGGAGCGCCGCGCGCTGCAGGTCTTGATTGACCACACGCAGACCAACGTGAATGGCTGGGTGCGCGTGAAACTCTACAAGGGCTCGGTTTCGGTCGTGGCACGTGATTCGAAGGACACCTTGTTCGATCAAACCATCGCAACTTTCGACGACGATGGTGGCGCATACAACCAGGCGGATGCAGGAGGTTTCATCAAGCTCAATGCTTTGCGTCTGCGAATCGCGGAGAATGCGCGTCGCAAGCGCGGTGCCTGACGCTTCGAAGTAGTGTGGGCCGCCTTAGGGCGGCCCGTGCGTTTCAAGGCCGCGCTCGCTGCCAAAAGCGGTGGAACTGCCCCGCCAGGCAGCGTCAGACGGATTGATCCCCCGAATTGACCCCCTAGATTCGTTTAAAAATGAGGCGCAGCATGATTAAGAAAATTGGTGTCCTGACCAGCGGTGGCGATTCGCCCGGCATGAACGCGGCGATCCGTGCAGTGGTGCGTGCGGGCCTGTCCAGCGGGCTTGAGGTTTACGGTATTCACGATGGTTACCTCGGTCTGCACCAAGACCGCATTGAGAAGCTCGAGCGCTACAGCGTGTCGGATGTCATTAACCGTGGCGGCACCTTCCTCGGCTCAGCCCGCTTCCCGGCCTTCAAGGAAGAATCGGTGCGTCGCGAGGCGATCCAGAACCTCAAGAAGCACGCGATCGATGCGCTGGTCGTGATCGGCGGCGACGGCTCCTACATGGGCGCCAAGAAGCTGACCGAAATGGGCTACCCCTGTATTGGATTGCCGGGCACGATCGACAACGATATTGCCGGTACCGACTTCACGATCGGTTTTGACACCGCGCTGAACGTAATCCTCGAAGCGATCGACCGCCTGCGCGACACATCCAGTTCGCACAAGCGCATCTCGGTCGTCGAGGTGATGGGCCGCCACTGTGGCGACCTCGCGATGTCGGCCGCGGTGGCTGGCGGCGCTGAGTTTGTGGTAGTGCCAGAGAAGCCGTTCGACAAGGCGTTGCTGCTGTCGCAGATCGAGGCAGGCATCGCTCGCGGCAAGCGCCATGCATTGGTCGTGATCTGCGAGCATGTAACGGATGTGAACGCGCTGGCGAAGGAAATCGAAGCACGTACCGAACTGGAAACCCGTGCCACGATTCTCGGTCACATCCAGCGTGGTGGCTCGCCGACCGCGCGTGATCGCATACTAGCAAGTCGCATGGGCGCCTTCGCTGTTGAACTGCTGCTGCAAGGGCACGGTGGCCGTTGCGTCGGTTTGCAGCGCAACGAGCTGGTGCATCACGACATCATCGACTGTATCGAGAACATGAAGCGGCCGTTCAACCAGGAACTGTTTGATCTGAGCGCCAAGCTGTTCTGACGTGGTTCCGCGCCAAGAAGAAGCCGCCTCCGGGCGGCTTTTGTTTTTTTGGCGTCGCGCGAATTGTCATTGTGGTGTCAGGCCAAGTTGCTGAAATGTAGGCAATTTTCTTATTGTGCGGTGTGGACGCGGTGGGTAAAATCGCACGCTATGGTATTTGTCCAAAGCCGGTTCATGGAGCTTGGGTTTGGACAAATCCCATAATCAGAGAGCCCATGGAAACCGTCACCCTGTTCGGTCTGAGCGTTGCGCAGTTTGAAGACTTGTCGCTCAAGTTCTTCCTGACTGCGCTGATCGCCTACATGTTCTTCATCATCTGGAATCTTGCGCGCGAGTCCAAAGCGGGTAAGGTTGGCACAGCAGTGCTGTTTTTTGCGCTGGGCACCGGCATGTTCGGCTTCATGGCAAAGTCGGTGATTGCGAAGGTTCTGGGCATCGAGTAACGCCCAGTCCGCAGGACGACGAGAGGCCACGGCTATAATCCGTGGCCTTTTTCATTTCCAGCTCAATTCGGAGAGTCTGATGTCTGCAGCGGATCAGTTCGACGGCGTGTCGGTCGTCAAGAAAGCCAATGTTTACTTCGATGGTAAGTGTGTTAGCCACACGGTGCAGTTCTCCGATGGCACGCGCAAGTCGGTCGGCGTGATTCTGCCGTCCAGCCTGACCTTCAGCACCGGCGCGCCGGAGGTCATGGAAATCATCGACGGGCGTTGCCGCGTTAAACTCGCCGGTGCCACGGCTGCGGTGGAGTACGTGGCAGGCCAGTCTTTCAATGTGCCAGGCAACAGTAGCTTCGATATCGAAACGCTGGAAACCCTGCATTACGTCTGCCACTTCGGCTAACGGCTTTGACCGCTTCGCGCAACGCTGCCCGGACGGCGTTGCCCGGGCGGGATTAACGCGGCTCGGCGCCGCGGATCGTGACGGCCGGTCGCGGTAGTGCGTGCCGGTCGTCGATCGCACCGAAAACTGCACGCTTTTGATGTGATCGACCGTGAAACCGAGCGCCGTGCTCTCGGTTTCTACAATGATCCTCGAGACCGTAGTTGAAGAGATGAAAACTGCGGGGAAGTCAGGCAGGTTGTGGATTCATCGTGAATTGATGAGGGTGCCACCCAATGGGTGAGTCGACGCTGAAGCGAATTCGGCCAGAAGAAACCTTGTTGAGCTGTGCAGGTGTGCAAACGCCGAGTGGCGAGATTCAAGTTCGCTGGGAATCCTCCATTGCGGGAGTGTCCGGATTTCTGTGTGTGAGGCGGTTTGCTGAATTGATCGTTTGATGATCTTCAGGCCGCTGCCAGGCCGCCGGAGGCGCCCCGGTTGAGCCATGCATTCACGGTTCAACCCTTCCGATCAGCCTGGGCCATGCGTGCCTCGCGTGAATCGGTCTTCAAGAGTATCGCGAACTGGTTCTTCGCCGTCTTCCAGTCCTGCGCGGCGTTGCCCCAGCCGGCCGTGATGTTGCGCAGCGCCAGCCAGATCAACTTGGACGCCGCGTCGTCGCTGGGGAAGTGCCCGCGGGTCTTGATGATCTTGCGCAGCCGCGCGTTGATGCTCTCGATGGCGTTGGTCGTGTAGACCTCCTTGCGCACGGCCGGCGGGGACGCGAAGAACGGGATCACCTTGTCCCAGGCCCGGCGCCAGGCGGCCACCACAGTGGGGAAGCGCCGGCACCAGTCGCCTTGCTCGAAGGCGTCCAGTTCGGCCAGCGCAGCCTCGGCGCTGGGGGTGGTGTAGATCGCCTTGTTGCGCACCACCGCGTCCTCGCGGATCTTGACCCGCAGGGCGTCGAAGAAGACCACCGGGTACATCGGCTCCAGCGGCCTGGCCTGCCAGGCGGTGACCTCGGACACCACCGCGTCGGTCACGCCGCTGATGAAGTCCGGCGCGACATCGCGGCCTTACTGCTCGGCCAAGAAGGCCTGGATCTCGCGCACCGTCATGCCACGGGCGTACATGGCCACGATCTTGTCGTCGAAGCCACTGAAGCGGCGCTCGTGCTTGGCAATGAGCAGCGGCTCGAAGCGGCCTCCGCGGTCGCGCGGCACCTGCTCACGCTC
>JAJZLD010000191.1 GCA_021803785.1 Pseudomonadota bacterium
CTCTCAACCTCGGGCACCACCGGCAGCCCGCGGATGGTGCGCCTGAGTTACGCAAACCTCGCCGCGAACGCTGCGTCGATTGCTGAATACCTTGCTCTTGGAAGCGCCGAGCGGCCGATCACGACGCTGCCAATGCACTACTCCTACGGCCTTTCGGTCATAAACAGCCATTTGCACGTTGGCGCAGCCTTGTTGCTAACTGATGACGCCGTAACCACCCGCTCGTTCTGGAACCTCTTCCGTGACGGAGGTGCAACTTCGCTGGCCGGGGTGCCGTTTACCTGGCAGATGCTTGCGCGCTTGCGTATCGAACGCATGGACTTGCCAACGCTACGAACACTGACACAAGCCGGCGGCCGCTTGTCGCCGGAGCTCACCGAACACTTCAGGCAAGCAGCAGATACCCACAGCTGGCGTTTCTTCGTGATGTACGGACAAACCGAGGCAACCGCTCGGATTGCTTATCTTCCACCCGACTTGCTCGCATCGAAGATCGGCGCCATCGGCAAAGCGATTCCCGGTGGAGAGCTTTCGATTGCCGACGACGGAGAGCTTCTCTATCGCGGCCCAAATGTGATGCTCGGCTACGCCGAATCTCGCGACGATCTCGCGCTGGGCGATACGCTGCATGGTGTGTTGCGCACTGGCGACCTCGCCCGGCAAGACGAGGACGGGGTGTATTGGCTGACAGGGCGGATCAAGCGTATCGCCAAAGTATTTGGCAATCGCGTGAATCTGGACGAGGTGGAAGCCCTCATTGCAACGCAGTTGGGGTGCTCAGCGGCTGCGCTGGACGAAGACGACGCCCTGCGCGTGGTGCTGACTCAACCCGCACGCGAAGCCGAGGTGCTGGCGATTTTGCGCAACACGCTCGGCGTACACCCGAGTGGGTTGCGTGTCTGCAGCCTCGACGTGCTTCCGCGAACCAGCTCTGGCAAGCTCGATTACCCGGCGCTGCGCGAGCAATTGAAAGCCGCCCCCCATGACTGACAACGAACAGCCGGTGGGGCCATTTGCGATCCGACAATCGGACAAGCGCGCGCGCCTGCTCGGCCGCCTTCAGGCGCTCACCCTTCATCACTACACCCACTGCACGCCCTACGCTCGGATGCTCGAGACGCTGCATGGCAACTGGCGCGAGGCCAGCACGCTCGAGGCCATGCCGTGGCTTCCCGTCGGCATCTTCAAACACCTTCGACTTGCCAGCGTTCCTGACGAAGAAATCATCCGCGAGTTGCGATCTTCGGGCACGAGCGGGAGCCTGCAATCGCGCGTGCTGCTAGACCGCGAAACGGCAGCTGCGCAGACCAAAGCGCTCGCGCGCATCGTCAGCGATGTGCTGGGCCGCGCACGCCGCCCAATGCTCGTGGTGGACCGGATTGATCTGCTACGTTCCGGCGAAGCGCTGTCTGCGCGGGGTGCGGCAGTGCTGGGTTTCGGCAATTTCGGGCGGCATCACACCTATGCGCTGGCGCCCGATCTGGCGCTCGATCTCGATGCGGTGAAGGCGTTTCTCGCGCGCTTCAGCGACGAACCCGTGCTGGTTTTCGGCTTCACCTTTGTTGTATGGCGTGATCTGGTGCAGGCACTGCGCGCACGGGGCGAGCGGCTCGCATTTCCATCCGGAAGCCTCCTACTGCATGGTGGCGGCTGGAAGCGGCTTGCTGATCAGCGCGTGGATAACACACAGTTCAAAAATGCCGTTGCCGATGCGCTTGGCATTCAACAGGTCCACAACTACTACGGCATGGCCGAACAGGTAGGCTCGATCTTCATCGAGTGCGAGGCGGGCCGCTTGCATACGCCGGACTACGCCGAAGTCATTGTGCGCGACCCGATAACGCTCTCCCCCATGCCGATGGGCGAGACCGGGGTGATCCAACTCCTGAGCGAACTGCCGCGGAGCTACCCTGGCCACAGCCTGCTGACCGAAGATATCGGCGCAGTTCTCGGTGAAGATGACTGCCCGTGCGGCAGGATGGGCCGTACGCTCAGGGTTGACGGCCGTCTGCCACGCGCGGAGCTTCGCGGCTGCAGCGACACACGGCCGGCGTGAGATGCCTATGGATCTGATTCTCCCCTCCCGCGGCGATGGCGATGCGCGCGCCCAGCTCGACGGCCTCGCGGCAAACAGGCTTCGAGCCTTCGACGCAAGCACGCTCGCATTTCTGGCCGAGTTCTCCGCACGCTTGCTGCAGGACCATGCGCTGCGCAGTGCCCCCGAACTGGTTGCCTTGGGCTACTGGTTCCGCCCCGCGGCGATCGAGACACTGCGGCGCAGACATGAAGCGCTTGCAGCCAACGGCGTGCTGCGCCCGCGCGGCCTCGTTTTTCATGTTGCGCCAGCAAACGTCGACGCCGTGTTTGTCTACAGCTGGTTCCTTTCCCTGCTCTGCGGTAACCGAAACATCGTCAGGATTTCGCGTCGCGATAACGCGCACCGTGCGACCTTGCTCAAGCTGCTCGGCGACACACTCGCCGCCCATCCGCAGATAGCCGCCTGCAACGCGGTAGTGGCTTACGAACGGGACGACACCGTGAGCGCAGCGCTCTCGGCACGCTGTGATCTGCGCGTTGTGTGGGGCGGTAACGAGACGGTCGCCCACTTCCGAAGCATTCCCTTGCCACCGCTGGCGACCGAGCTTGTCTTCCCCGATCGTCAGTCGTGGGCACTCATCAATGCCGAAGCGGTCACGGCGGCAGACGACGACACGCTTGCGCGGCTCGCCAGCGCCTTCCACAACGACGCATTCTGGTTTGCCCAACAAGCCTGCTCGTCACCACGCGCGGTGCTCTGGGTCGGCGGCTCCGCGACGATCGCGCAGGCTCAGACCCGCTTCTGGAATGCCGTGGGCGAGGAACTGTTGCGCCGCGCAGCGACGCCGGACGCCAGTGAGCTCGCAAATCGCCTCGTCGCGGCACACCGTGCGGCGGCAATCGCAGAGATCAAACTGAATGGACGCCTGGACGACTGGCCGCTGCGGCTCGCAGTACAGGCCTTCACGCCCCAGATGCGGGGCGCGCACTGCGGCTACGGGCTGTTCTACGAAGTCTCGCGCGACACGCTCGCCGAGACCCGTGAGCTCTTCGCTGCACCGGATCAGACCGTCGCGTACTTCGGTTTCGACCGCGCGACGCTCGCAGCGTGGGCGCAGACCTTGCCCGACCGCGCGGTGGACCGCGTCGTGCCGATTGGCGATGCACTGCGCTTTGGCGACTACTGGGACGGGCAAGATCTGCTGATGGCGTTCTCACGGCACCTGGTGATCGCATGAGCGCCCAAGGCACCGTGCTGCGCAGGGCGATCGACACCGACGCAGCGGCAATCCTGCGTTGGCGCAACCACCCGGAAGTACGCCGCGTGATGTTCACGGATCACGAGATCAGCGCAGCCGAGCATGCTCGCTGGTGGGCAAGCCTGAAGGGGCGCGACGACTACCATCTGTTGGTGATCGAGCATGGCGGCACCCCCTGCGGCGTCGTGACCTTCTCGCGCTGCACCGATGACGACACGGCCTGGATCTGGGGTTTCTATCTCGATCCCGATGGCTTTTCGGATGGCCTGGAACGGCTTCGCGCCTGGAACGGCATGGAGCTCGCCTCCCTCGCCTGGGCACAGACACAGCTCGGCGCAAGCGAAGTCCGTTGCGAAGTGTTTAGCTTCAACACCGCCGTACTTCAGATGCACTTGCGACACCGTTTTCGCGAGACCGGCCGTTACCAGCGCCGGCGCGGCGAGGCGGTATTCGAGGTGGTTCAGCTCGCGCGCAAGCCATAGAGGCGCTGCGCCACACGGCTCGCCCCCAAACCGTCGCAACGACGCGCCAAGGCAGCGCCCATGCCTTGCCCCTGTGCGGGATCGGCCAACATCGACTCGAGCACAGCCGGTAACCGGGCCAGCGCGTCGCCCGACAGCATGCCCAGATCAACCCCCTCGCCTGCTTCGGCGAGCCGGCGACTGAGCGCGAGCTGGTTGTCGGCAATCGCAATCGTGATGCCCGGCAGCCCAAGGCAAGCGCGCTCCCAAGTCATGCTGCCGCCGGCGCCGATGAATAGATCAGCCGCCAGCATGCGTTGCGCGATGTCGCGCGCGCCCACAGTGAGATGTGCCTGCGGCAGCCCGGCGCACAGATCGCGAAGTTCAGCCTGGTGCGGGTTGCCCGCGCCGACGACAACGTCGAGTTCGACGCGCCGCCCGAGCTCGCCCATCGCTTGCAGCACTTGTCCCGTTGCGTTCGGTGCATCGGCGCCGCCAAAACACACCAGAATCCGCACGACTTCCGACCGTCGCGGGCGCAGCTGCGAACGCGCTGCAGCGAACTCCGGCCGCAGCAGCGCCCATTCCGGGCCGAACAGCATCTGGCACTGCGCCGGAACAAGCCCGGCATATCGCGCAACAGGGTTGTCGTGCCAATTCTGGTCGAGTAGCAGTTGGCAGTGATGGGGTCGATCGGCGAGGTCATCAATCACCATCACCGCACCAACCTCATCCGCGATCGCCGTTTCCCATGCGGCATCGAGCCGGTAGTGATCGACGATCAGCCAATCCGGACGATCACCCAGTGCCGCAGACGTTGCCGCCACGTCGGCACGCTGATCGTTCGGTGCGACGTCAATCAAACGCAGCGCAACGCCCGCAGCGCCGATGGCCATGGCGGCTGCTTCTCCCCCCGTCCGGCTGATAAAGACGCACTCCGCGCCCAGATTTTTCAACGCCTCTGCGAGCGCGAGACAGCGCATGACGTGGCCATGGCCGATTACAGCTGATGCGTCGGCGCGGAAAACGACCCTCATTCGCCCGCTTCGCGCATCGCGCGGAACAGCCACTCAGCCCGGCGCCAATCTTCTTCAGTGTCGATGTCCTGCACCCGATGGCGCGGTAACAGGAACATGCGGGAACGCGGACCGAACATCGGCACGTTGTCGCGCCAGTGCTGTGCGTCGCCAATGTAGAACTGGCCTGCGTCGTGAAAGGCTTCCGGAAGATCTTGCGACCGTTTCCCGATGTGCTCGGGAAACATTGGCCCCAACTCACCATCCGCGTTCAGCGTGAGAGCACGAAGGATCGGGAAGTCAAAGGTCGTCGCAGTAAAAACAAAACATGCACCACTGTCCTGCAGCGTCGATTCGGCCTCAACAAGATCCTGCGCGCGAACAAAGGGCGCGGTGGCATACAGGCAGCAGACAGTCGTGGGCGCTTCGCCCGACGCGGCGAGCCAGTCAATCGCGTGAACCACAACTGGCGCCGTGCCGACATGGTCGTCCGACAAGGCGGGCGGGCGAATAAACGGCACTTCGGCGCCCCACTCCTGCGCCACGGCGGCGATACCCGCATCGTCAGTCGACACCACGACCCGGTCGAACAGCTTGCTCTCAAGCGCCGCCGTGATTGACCACGCGATCATCGGACGACCGGCGAAGGATCGGATGTTCTTGCGGGGTATGCGCTTGCTGCCGCCGCGCGCGGGGATTACGCAGAGCCTCACCGGAGCACCTCAGTAAGCGTGGCGATAACACGATCCTGCTCAGAATCGGTGAGATCCGCATAGATCGGGAGCGACAAGGTACGGTCGGCGTACCACTCGGCAACCGGGAAGTCGCCCGGCGCAAAGCCTTGAGCACGGTAGTAAGGCTGCAGATGAACCGGGAGGTAATGCACCTGCACGCCGATTCCTGCTTCGCGAAGGCGCTCATACACCTGCCGGCGCTGATCCGCATCGCGCAGCAGTATCGGATAGAGGTGATACGCCGACAGTGCATTGGGCCTTTGCCACGGCCGCTGAAGCGGCAAGGCCGCGAGCGCATTGTCGTAGCGCAGCGCCAACGCGCGGCGCCGCGCAAGAAATGCGTCGATTCTTGCGATCTGGCTGGTGCCCAGCGCGGCCTGCAGGTCGGTGATCCGGTAATTCCACCCAAGTTCCTGTTGCTCGTAATACCAGCCGCCCTCGTCCTTGTTCTGCAAACGCGTCGCGTCGCGCTCAATCCCGTGGCTGCGAAGCCGGCGGGCCGAATCGGCAATGCGCGCATCGGCTGTCAGCAACATGCCGCCTTCGGCTGAGGTCACAATCTTCACCGGGTGAAAACTGAACACCGTGATATCGGCTACCGGTAGCGCGCCAACGCGCAAGTCTCCCAGTGTTGCTCCGATCGCGTGTGAAGCATCTTCGATGAGCCGGAAGCCAAATTCCGCCTTCAACTTCGCGATAGCTTCGTAGTCACAGACTTGCCCGGCGAAGTCGACACTGACGAGCACATCCGGTAGCGACGCTGATGCGCGCGCGGCTTGCAAGCGCCGTTCAAGATCAGCTGCGTCGATGCAATAACTGCGCGGATCGATATCGACAAATCCGACCTCGGCGCCGCAATAACGCGCGCAGTTGGCCGATGCCACAAAGGTATTCGGCACCGTCCAGACTCGCGAACCGGGGCCGACGCCAAGCGCTGCGCATGCGATGTGCAGCGCGGACGTTGCACTGTTAACGGCGACCGCATGGCG
>JAJZLD010000006.1 GCA_021803785.1 Pseudomonadota bacterium
GCGTGCGAGCGTGCCGGTGGGCGCCGACGCAGCGCCTTCCCGTTTCACCCCACTGGCGAACGCCATTGGGGCACTTACTGCTGTAAGGGTCGGGCGTAGCCGCACGGTGTGACACCGGCGAGCGCGGCGTGTGTGATCGGATCGGCACCGAAATCGATCGACTTGGCACGCACAGCGCCGTGCTCAGTGCCGATACTGATGACACCGAAACCCTGCAAGGAAGCCTGCCATTCAACTCATATCCCTCGCCCGATCTGCGCTGGGACAACGCGCCCGCCGGCACCAAGAGCTTTGCGGTGACGGTGTACGACCCCGATGTGCCGACCGGATCCGACTGTTGGCACCGGGTGGTCGCGAACTTGCTGGCTGACACAAGCGCGTTGCCCGCCGAGCCGGCCTGATATCGGGAAAATGCGGGCTTGACCGCGCAGCTACCGCGGCACCACCATCGGCGACTCATCAGAACCCGTCGGAGAGCCCTACATGGACCGCAGCGCGCCGCAGATCAAATCTTTCCACCCGCCTCGTCGCGTGCTGATGGGCCCTGGCCCGAGCGATGTACCGGCGCGTGTGCTGCAGGCGATGGCGCTGCCCACAGTGGGCCACCTCGACCCGGCCTTCAGCGGCATGATGGAAGAGCTCAAGACCCTGCTGCGCTGGGCCTTCCAGACGAAGAACGAACTGACTTTCCCGGTCTCTGCGCCCGGTTCGGTCGGCATGGAAACCTGCTTCGTGAACCTGGTCGAACCGGGCGATACCGTGATCGTGTGCGTCAACGGTGTTTTTGGCGGACGCCAGGCCGAGAACGTGCGCCGCTGCGGCGGCACGCCGGTGATCGTGGAAGACGAATGGGGTGCGCCAGTCGACCCGGACAAGGTGCGCAAGGCCTTTCAGGCACATCCGCAGGCGCGCATCCTTGCCTTCGTGCATGCCGAAACCTCGACCGGCGCGCTATCGGACGCTGCCACGCTGGCGCAGATCGCGCGCGAGCACGATGCGCTGACGATCATGGACTGCGTCACATCGCTTGGCGGCGTGCCGGTGCTGCTCGACGAATGGGGCATCGACGCGGCGTACTCGGGCAGCCAGAAGTGTCTTTCGAGCACACCGGGCCTCTCGCCGGTGAGTTTTGGCGAGCGCGCGGTGGCCAAACTCAAGGCGCGCAAGCACCCGGTGCAGAGCTGGTTCCAGGATCTGAACCTGGTGCTCGGATACTGGTCAGGCGCCGGCAAGCGCACCTACCACCACACCGCGCCGGTCAACCCGCTCTACGGCCTGCATGAATCGCTGGTGATGCTGGCCGAAGAGGGGCTCGAAGCCTCCTGGGCGCGCCACCGCGCGATGCACGAGATGCTGCGCGACAAGCTCGAAGCGATGGACATCGAATTCGTCGTGCGCCCCGACGCGCGCCTGCCGCAACTCAACGCAGTGCGCATTCCGGCCGGGGCGGACGACGCCGCGGTGCGCGCGGCGCTGCTCAGCGACTACGGGCTGGAGATTGGCGCCGGGCTTGGCGCGCTGGCCGGCAAGGTGTGGCGCATCGGCGTGATGGGTTACGGCGCCCGGGTCGAGAACATCCGCCTGTGCGCTGCTGCGCTGCGTGAGGTGCTGGACCGCTGAGCGGCGTCACCGGATCGCTCGCCCTGGTATGTCGCTCAGCGGGCCAGCTTGTCGCGCAACAAATCGATCAGGGCCTGGTTGGCCTTGTCCGGGTCGATCGGCGTGCCATAGCCGTAGTACAGCGCAAAGTGCTCCTCGTGGTAGCTGTGCCAGGTCCAGGGCAGGTTCGCCGCCTCGACGAGGTCGATCATGTCCGCCGCCCAGCCCAGGCCGTTGCGATTGGCTTCAAAGGCAGCGCGGATCAGCCCGAACTCGCCGAGATAGAGTGGCACACCTTCGCGTGCGCCCCAGTCGAGGTAGCGCTTGAAGCTGGTGGTGATTTCCGCGTGTCGTTCCGGCCCCCACTGCCCGCCCTCCACACGGGCCATGCCGGCCCAGGGCGCATGGGTGTGGGTGAAGGCGAAGGGTTCGTAGAAGTGGAAGGTGTAGACGACATTGCGGTCGCTGATGGTGACGAAGTTCATCTCGGCATCGTTGTCCCACTTGCCGGCGACGGCATTCACGCGCTCGACGATCACGCTGTGGCGCCGATCGACTTCGCGGATCGCGTTGGCGGTGCGCTGCGCGAGTTGCTGCCACTGATGTTTGCCGCGCGGCACGACCGGCTCGTTGAGCAAGTCGTAGCCTGCGATGACCGGTTCGTCGGCATAGCGCGCGGCGATCGCCCGCCACAGCGCAACGAAGCGGTCCTGGTTGGCCGGCTGCGACCACAGCGCGCCGCCTTCGCCGAGCGACTGAAAGCCACCCTGCGGTGCGTGCATGTTCAGGATCAGATACACGCCGTGCTTGCGTGCCCAGGCCACATTGCGATCCAGCCAGTCCCAGCCGCTTTGCTTGTATCGGAACGGCGCGGCGTCATCTTCCAGCGTGCCGTAGTAAAGGTAGAAGCGCACCAGATTCATGCCCATGTCGCGCAGCCGCGCGTAGTCGGCCTCGCCGTGGTGCGTCGTTGGCAGCGGGTTCTTCGAGTACACCTCGTTGCCGAAGGCCATGCCGCGCAGCCGCACCGGGCTGCCTGCTTCATCCACCCATTGCGTACCGGCCGCGTGCAGGAAGCGGTGCGGCCCCGTCGTTTCGGGTAGGGCATGTTTGCGCGAGGGCGCAGCAGGCGGTGGGTAGTCAGGTGTGCTGGCGCAGGCGGATACGGCGAGCAGAAGTGCAATCAACAGTACGCGCATCGGCGTGGCCCTCGAGCGGCAAGCGCTCATCTTGCTGTGTGGCGCCCGGAGCGTAAAGCGGCCCGCTGCGGCTTTGCTGACCCAGCTCAGAAGCAGGCGGCAACGAGGTAGAGGTCGAGCAGCACGATCAGCGTGGTCGCTGCGATCAAGGCTGCCTTCGCGAAGCCGCTGAGCGCCAAGCGCCCCATCAGCGTGCCGCGGCACGCCAGCCAGGTGAGCGGCACCAGCGCGAAGGGCAGGGCAAGCCCAGCAACAGTTTGAGTGCAATGCCGCCACCCACCAGTTCCGCCAGCGCGGTTGCGAGAATCGCGGCTTCTCCTGCGAGCCAGGCCGCCTTGGCGAGTGGCGTGGGCAAATGGCGGCGTGTGAGGCTTGCAAGGTCTTCACCGGTGGCCAGCGCAAGCTGCGCCACGAGCACCTGAAAGCCCATCGCGAGCACGCTGGCGAATACCACGACGGCGAGTAGCCGATAGCCGAAGCCGTACCGCCGGCGATGTCGGTCGCCCAATTGCCCGGATCCATGTAGCCAACCGCGACCATCAGCCCGGGGCCGACCATGCGGCGCAGCGTCGCGTGCCGCCCGAGGCCCGGTCGAATTGCATCTTGCTGTTGTGGCGATTGATCAGTGCTATCTCTACAAATAAAAACGAGCCGGACTCGCTATCGAGTCCGGCTCGTCCTGGCAGCTTGTTCAGGTGGTTACTTCTTCGGCGCGTCGGTGCTGGCCGGCGTTGCAGGTGCCTTGGTGGCCTTTACCTTGTGCGACTTGGCCTTCTTCGTCGGCGCAGTCGTCTTGGCCGGGGTGGTCGCGGCGGTGGCTTCACTTTGCTTGGCCGGCGCGGCTGCTTCGGTCTTCGTCGTCTTTGCCGGTTCGGCGGTCTTCACCTCTGGTGCTGCAGTCGGCGCGGTCTTCGCGGCGGGCGCCGCATCGGCAGCAAACACGCCGGCAGCAAAGGTCAGGGCGGACACGGCAAGGATCAGCTTCTTCATGGTCATTCTCCGGTTGTTGGCTTGGTTCGGCGACTCGTCATCGAGTGCACGACTGCATTCTGCAAACCGCCGGCTTAAGACCTGATTAGGCTGAGTTAAGCCCGGCTTAAGCGCCGGGCGTTCTCGGTGCGACTCAGCGCCAGGCGTCGAACATCGGGCCGACTTCGATGGTGGCCACTTCAGCGCGCGCGCTGAACCAACCCTCCACTGCTGCGCGGTTGGCTTCGCTCGGCGAGCCGCGGTCGCGAGAGGCAACGCTGCCGAAGATCGCGCCATCTTCCTCAAGGCGCGCCATACCGCCGACGATCGGGCCGGTGTCGCCGACAAAGCGGCCGAAGGCTTCGGAGAAATGGGCGAACTCGCTGGCCGACAGCGGCGCATGCGTCGCCAGCCGAAACGCGAAGACGAACTCCTGGAATTCGCCGACACGGATCTTCTTGCGCTGGCGGCGGTTCATTCCGCGGATGCGGGTTCGGGTATTGGCGTGGGGCATGGCAGATCCTTCGCGTTGACGCGGCAAAGCCCGGGCACACCGGTGGGTGTGCAGGGCGGGTGGTGCGGGATGGCGCATCGGCGGGCCGGGTAGGCCGCACCAGAGGGCAATCGGTGTCCGAGCGGGAACCGAACTGAGGAGGGCCGGTGACCGGCGCGGCGCGGGGCCCGACGATCAGCGAACGGCCTCTGAGCGATCGTTGCTGCGGGTGCCATTATCGCCCGGATTGCCGGGCGCAGGGGCGAATCATTGTTACGGCCGGAGCGCGATTCCCAATCGGTTAAGCTACAGCCGGCAGGCGCGGCGGCACGGTGGTGGTTACGGCCGGAGCGCGATTCCCAATCGGTTAAGCTCAGAGCGTACTGCTGCCCCGAGTAGCGGTAGTTACGGCCGGAGCGCGATTCCCAATCGGTTAAGCTCGACAGCGTGTCTCGGCGCACCTTATAAAGGTTACGGCCGGAGCGCGATTCCCAATCGGTTAAGCTCCGAGCAAGCCACCGGAAGACCCGAACAGAGTTACGGCCGGAGCGCGATTCCCAATCGGTTAAGCTGATCCTGCGCCGCGCCGGCCTCATCAGCGCGTTACGGCCGGAGCGCGATTCCCAATCGGTTAAGCTTTTCGCTACGGCGCCCAGCGATGCAACGTAGTTACGGCCGGAGCGCGATTCCCAATCGGTTAAGCTGGGGCCGGGTTTGGGGTCAACCTTCGCCAGGTTACGGCCGGAGCGCGATTCCCAATCGGTTAAGCTTTCCGTCCATTTAACACGCTTGGCGAACTGGTTACGGCCGGAGCGCGATTCCCAATCGGTTAAGCTGAAGGCCCTCGCGGATGCCGAGGCGGCGCTGTTACGGCCGGAGCGCGATTCCCAATCGGTTAAGCTCAGGCATCGGCGGCGGTGCGTCGGGGGCGAGTTACGGCCGGAGCGCGATTCCCAATCGGTTAAGCTGTTGAGTTGATTGAGGTGGTGCTACTGCCGGTTACGGCCGGAGCGCGATTCCCAATCGGTTAAGCTTGAACGTCCTGCTGCACGGCGACGGCTTCTGTTACGGCCGGAGCGCGATTCCCAATCGGTTAAGCTTCGCAGCCGTCGCCGCCGTCGCGTAATCGGTTACGGCCGGAGCGCGATTCCCAATCGGTTAAGCTCGTAAGCATCCCCTCATGCAGTTACTCGCGTTACGGCCGGAGCGCGATTCCCAATCGGTTAAGCTGGCTTCTGTCTAGTATCGAGGGCAAAGACAGTTACGGCCGGAGCGCGATTCCCAATCGGTTAAGCTTGTGCTACCGATGCCGGCCGCTCACCTGTTGGTTACGGCCGGAGCGCGATTCCCAATCGGTTAAGCTGCGCCCGGCACGGTGCAGCACCTCAGGCCGGTTACGGCCGGAGCGCGATTCCCAATCGGTTAAGCTCGTCAAGCGCCTGCTGCCCAAGCTCACAGTGTTACGGCCGGAGCGCGATTCCCAATCGGTTAAGCTAGAAAAATCGGCTTCGTCCGCGACGGCCGAGTTACGGCCGGAGCGCGATTCCCAATCGGTTAAGCTCTATTACTGGCGTTTCGTCGAGTTTGGCACGTTACGGCCGGAGCGCGATTCCCAATCGGTTAAGCTTCACCACGCCGGCCGGTGTTGATCCTGAACGTTACGGCCGGAGCGCGATTCCCAATCGGTTAAGCTCTTGCGCCAGCGTACCCGCCGGCACCACAGGTTACGGCCGGAGCGCGATTCCCAATCGGTTAAGCTCTAAAGCCTGTTACCTCGATCTCTGTCTCGGTTACGGCCGGAGCGCGATTCCCAATCGGTTAAGCTTGCCGGGCCACGCGGTAGCGTCGAAGATCGGTTACGGCCGGAGCGCGATTCCCAATCGGTTAAGCTCTGTTCCCCAAACACGGCGTGTGACAGGCCGTGTTACGGCCGGAGCGCGATTCCCAATCGGTTAAGCTAAGCGCGACCAGCTGGACCTATTCGTGGCGGTTACGGCCGGAGCGCGATTCCCAATCGGTTAAGCTCCATTTTCGGCAAGCCCCTGATTCGTCAGGGGTTTTGTCGTTTTTCCAGGCAGGAAATTGCTGCCCAAACGCCTAGAACAAGACGAATTGGTCAGGATTTTTTCGGGGTGGTCGCTTACGGCCGGCATGGAAGCTGACGATGTTTTCGTACTGTTTGTCGGTGAAGAAGAGGATGTCGACCTTGCCTTCGTCGGGCAGGTTCTCACGCACGTAACGAACGTAAGTGTCGCATTGCTCGCGGCTGCTGCACAGGCGCAGATACACCGAATACTGGGCGCGCTCGAAGCCCTGGTCGTAGAGGAAGTGGCGGAAATCGTTGGCCGCCTTGCGTTCGGTTTCGGTACCCACCGGCAAGTCGAAGAGCACCATCATCCACATCAGGCGGTAACCGGTGAGCATGGCAACTGGGGTGCCGGCGGCAGCAGAAGCGTTTCACGTTCGCCGAGGAACACTTGCGCCAGTGACGTTGCGGTGCGTTCGATGCACAAGTAGAGCGGGCGGGTGCTGCCCTCGTCGTCGATATCCTGGTAGAGCAGGTGGGCGAGTTCGCGCTTGGTGGTGGCATCCACCGTTTCCAGCCCGGCGCCGAGCAGCTCGCGCACACGGCGGTCGACGAAGGGCCGGTAGGGTTCCATCAGATCGTCGGCGAGCCGCATCGGGTTGCCCTGATTGGCATGATGTAGCGGAATGCCCGGGTGCAGGCCGGCGCCAATGATGGCGCGGGCGACTGCGGCGCGCAGCACGGTGTAGCCGTAGTTGAGCAGCGCATTGGCGCCGGGCGCGCTGCGGTCGCGGCGGAACTCGGCACCCATCAGCAGCGTCCAGTAGCGGCGCGCGCCTTGGGCTTCGACATTGGACGGATCACCGGATCGGACGCGGGCGACGAGTGCGCTGAGCGGGGCGTGGGGCAGGCCGGCTTCTGCCAGCACCACAGCTTGTTGCATGAGTTTGGCGCGCACCAGTTGCGCCCAAAGCCGCTTGCGCAGGGGCCGGCCGGCGTCGAGCTGGGCGTCCATGCGGCCCGCCTGCTGATGATGGCCGTCGACTGGCCACAGCATGCCGACCGGGCTGTGGGTCTCGTCGCATAGCACGAAGGGGGCGTTGCGGCGCGCCAGCTCCACCAGCAGATTGTTGGTGTAGGTCACGCCGTGGGCATGCACGATCAGCGCGGCGATGTCGTCGAGCGCGACCCGGCCGAGTTCTTCGCTGCGCCGGCTGACGACCAGGAAACCGCGATCGCGGGCGAGGTGGCGATGATCGTCCGCGATGTCGACGATTCGGCCGATCATGGGCGGAAGCCGGGGTCGAGGACGAAGCCGAGCGGGTCAACGAAGATCCGCCTTGCCTTTGCTTTGAAAAGACCAGCTGGGCTTGGATACCAGTATTTGAACCCCATGCTTTCGCGACCGGTATTGGCGCGGTTTCGTTTGTCTGTATTTGCTTCGAAGTGCTCAGCAAGGGTCACCGGGCCTTTCACAGAAATCCCAGCCACGCGCATGATCTTCCGGGCGCTTCCATCGATTTCTACAGCGACCAAGTCATTGATGCACAGCCGCATTACCAGTGCCTTGCCACTTTGGGCCAGCGTCGGGTGGCGCAGCCGTTTTGGATCGACGCGTTCGATCTGCATCGCTGCGAAAGTCGAAATCACTTCCGGCACCCAGCGTCCGCCCTCGTCGCGGACGATCTCGATGCAGTAGTTGCTGTCGCCTTTGTAGGCCTTGAGCGTGCGCGTCGGGTCGCGCGGGTCGGCAATCGGGATGACCGACATCCGCTCGGTTACGCGCACCCGCCGCAAACCGCGTGCTGCGCCGAAGCGGGCGACGGCTTCGATGAAGTCCTTGCCGCTGCGGCCTTCTGTGGCCTGACGTAGTTGCTTCGCGAGTCCGGGGTCGCGGTCTTCCAGCGCGTCAATGTCGGCTGGTTTTTGAATACTGTCGAGCGGTACCCGATGGGTGACTTCGTAGACGCCCTTGGCGTCGGGGCCGGAGACGATGCCGTAGGCGGTTTCGTTGTGCAAGGCACCGTTGGCGCCGTGGTCGGGCTTGTAGGACACAACGAGGCGGCTGACCGACGCCTGCACACGGTCGCGGAAGTTGGTGAGCGGTTCGGGCAGATCGTCGATCAGCCTGTTGAGCCCGAGTTCGCCGCTGCGTGCAGCGGCGGTCGAGAGCGATTGCAGCGTGCGCCGGTCGGTCGCCCCGATGACGATGGCGTCGACCGCATGGTGGCGATGGTCGTCGCGATTTTTGACGCCCTTGTCCGACAGCACGTCGTTCAGACCCCACTTCGCGCGCAGCAGCGCGGTGAGGCGGCCGGGCGTGACGCTGATGCGGTAGGGGTTGCAGATGTGGCCCAGATATTCGCGCACGATGCGCGAGATGTAGCGGGTATCGTTGAGCTGGCGGGCAAGAAAGTCCTCTCCCTTGAGGCGTTGCTCGATGGCGTCGGCCGCAAACAGCTTGTAGCGGTTGCGGCCGAGTCGAGTGGCGCGCTCAACGATGGCGTTCCAGTCATAGTCTTCGCGGCTATGGCCTTGCGGGCCAAAAGCCTCCCATGGGGTGCTGTTGCTCTTGGCGCGGTTGGCGCGGCGCATGCACAACACGCGGTTGGCGAGCGAGTCGTCCAGTGTTCTGGAGAAGGGCAAGATGTGGTCGATTTCGACCGCGTCGGTGAACAGCAGCGCTGTGCTGATCTGCTCGCCGGTATAGGGGCAGCGGCGGTCGAGCACGTTGTTCGGGTCGAGTTCTTCCCACAGTTTGTAGCGGATCAGGTTTTCGCCCGACACCCGCACGCCCAGTTCGACGAGTTTGGCACGCACCTCATCGTTCTTTTTCTGCGCGTCGGATTGCTCCTTTTGAAGCTTCTGGCGGCCCTCGGCGCCGAGCGGCAGCTCGCGTGCCGTTTCGACGATGATCTCGCTCGGGTGGCCCCAGCGTTCGATCATGGCGTTGACGAGCACGCGTACCTGATTGAGCACGATATGCACGGTGGGGTTGGCGATCTTGCCGTAGCGGCGCTCGGCGTTGTCGTTTATGTCGCCACTGCCGAAAGAGGTGTGACGCTCGAGAACCTCACCGTAGTAGGGCAGCATGGGTAGCAACTCGCCGGTATGAAACTGGCTATGGCTCACACCGATGCCCTTCTGTACCGCTTCGTCGTAAGTGATGACACCCGAGCGCAGGGCCGGAAGCAGCAGATCAAGCGCTTTGCGCGAGAGTCGCCCGTAGCCATCGCGCAGACTGACGCCAGCCACCGCGCGCGCTCGCTCGGCGTCGAGCCCGAATTCGGCTTCAAGCCAGTGCAACAGCGCCTCTTCGCTTTCCTCAGCAAGCAGGCGCTCAACGATGTCGTCTTGCTGAGCATCGCTGAATTCAGACCAGCGCGCGCCAAAGCGCTCGGGCTTTGCGAGTTCGATTGTCGTGGTATTGCCGTGCAGACGGTCGCGCTTGCCATCCTCAAGGTTCAGTTTCACGCCACGCGCGAGTTTGAGTTTTGTGCGCAGGGTGTCGAAGCTGAGACTGGCCTTCTCTTCGAGCAGGCGGGCAAGCAGATTGCGCTGGCTCAGTGTGAGCGGTACCGATTCGAGGCTGGGGCCAGAGAGGCGCAGGTGGTTAAGGTCTTGCAGGATGCGAGCGCGCTGTGCCGACGGTAGCGCAAGTGGTGCCCGTTCTTCTTCCGGAAAGAACGTGCATTTTCCTGGGCGTACGGGTTTGAGTGGGCGCTGGCGAAAGATTGCCGCGTCTATCTCATCACGCAGCGCATCGGTCAGTTCCGGATGATGTACCGCCTGAGCCGCCCAGAGTGCAAGGAATTCGTCATGCAGCAGGTCGCGGCTGGGGTAGATCTCATAGCTTGCTTTGGCGCCAGTGCCGCGCAGTCGGGCACGTACACCTTCACGCATCATGTGGCGCGTAGCCAGCCATTCACCGTAGGTTCGCGCGTTAGCCGCTGCGAGTGCTTCGCGTGTGCGACGGATTGCATCGCTGATCTTGCCGCTCTCGGCATTCGCTTTGTCGACCTTGCGATTACTTTTGAAACCGCGGCGCCGGTTCAGGTGAAACAGCGCGCGCCCCAACTGCGCGAGCGATACCTTTTCGTCGAGGGCGCGTTGCCGCAGGACGTAGGGATCGAGCATAAACACGGCTCTGCGTTCGTCGCTGTCCATGGGAAGCAGCCCGTTACGAATCAGGCGGTCGACCAGTTTCTCCTGGCGTGCCAAGAAACGATCCCGACGTCGTCGCATCGAACGGGCAAGTCTGCGATCTGCTGCAAGTGAGGCGAGCGACTTGGGATCACGACCTTCACCGAAGATGCGCACGCCGGTTCTGACGAGCGCTTGGAGTTGGTTTGCATCGTCAAGGCGGTAAATGCACCAGCCGATGGAGTTTGTGCCGAGGTCGAGGGCGAGGCGATAACGCAGCGGTTGTTTGGCGGAGTTCATGGGTCGGTTGCGGAAGGATTGACGATAGCTGCCTGCAACGCTATCGTACGCCTGCTAACCGATTGGGAATCGCGCTTCCCCGCTAACAAGTGCGAAAGCGCACAAAATGAGAAGGCCGCCGAAAGGCGGCCTTTGCCTTTGTGGTGCAAGCGTCGCGATCAGACCTCGCCGATTTCTTCCAGTTCGGTATGGATTTCCAGCCAGCGCAGTTCGCCGTCGTCGATCAGCGTTGTCAGTTCGCCCTGGCGTTTGAGCAGGGCCTGAATCTGCGCGTTGTCGGTGCTGCCGTTGTAGAGCGCAGGGTCGGCGAGGCGGGCGTCGAGCAGCTTCTTCTCGCCGTTCCAGCCTTCCATTTTGCGTTCGAGTTGTTCGAGTTCCTTCACCAGCGGGCGGCGACGGGCGATCTTGGCTTGCCGTTCGGCTTTTTCGTCTGCGCGTGCTTGCAGGCGTTCGGCCTTGTCCTGCGCGGCGACCTGGCAGGCGTTGGCGGCGGCGGTGCGGGCGCGGCGCGCCTCAAGCCAGGCGAGGTAGTCGTCGAGATCACCGTCGAAGGGCTCGACCCTGCCATCGGCGACCAGCAGGAAGGCGTCGCACACCGTGCGTAGCAGCGCGCGGTCGTGCGACACCAGCACCATGCTGCCTTCGTATTCGGCCAGCGCCTTGGTCAGCGCGTGGCGCATTTCAAGATCGAGATGGTTGGTCGGTTCGTCCAGCAGCATCAGGTTGGGCTGACCGCGCACCAGCAGCGCGAGTGCGAGGCGCGCCTTTTCGCCGCCGGAAAACGGCCCAATCGGCGTGTCGGCCATGGTGCCGCGGAAGTCGAAACCGCCAAGGTAATTGCGCAGATCCTGTTCGCGCGTTTGCGGCTCGCGGCGGATGAAGTGGGCGAGCGGCGATTCGTCCTCGCGCAGTTGTTCGAGCTGGTGCTGCGCGAAGTAGCCGACCACGAGCCCGCGCGCTTCGGTGCGGGTGCCGCCAAGCGGCGAGGTGTCGCCGGCGAGCAGCCGGATCAGGGTCGATTTACCGGCGCCGTTTGGCCCCAGCAGGCCAATGCGCATGCCGGGCCGCAGCGTGAGCTTCACATGTTCCAGCACGCGCTTGTCGCCGTAACCGGCGGCGATGTCCTCGAGCACCAGCATCGGGTCCGGCGCGCGCTCGGGCGCCGGAATCGTGAAATTGAAGGGTGTGTCGACGTGTGCGGCGGCGATGCGCTCCATCCGATCGAGTGCCTTGATCCGGCTTTGCGCCTGGCGCGCCTTGGTGGCCTTGGCGCGGAAGCGGTTGATGTAGCTTTCCAGGTGCGCCACTTCGCGTTGCTGGCGCTCGAACATCGATTGCTGCTGCGCCAGTTGCGCCGCCTTCTGGCCCTCGAAGTCGCTGTAGTTGCCGGTGTAGAGCGTCAGCCGCTGGTCGGCCAGATACAGCACATGGTCCACCGTGCCGTCGAGGAAGTCGCGGTCGTGCGAGATCAGTACCAGCGTGCCGCGATAGCCGGCCAGCCATTTTTCCAGCCACACCACGGCATCCAGGTCGAGGTGGTTGGTCGGCTCGTCGAGTAGCAGCAGGTCGGAGCGGCACATCAGCGCTTGCGCGAGGTTCAGGCGCATCCGCCAGCCACCCGAAAAGCTTGCCACCGGGCGTTCGATCTCGTTCGGCAGGAAGCCGAGGCCATCGAGCAGCGCGGCAGCGCGGGCACGGGCGCCGTAGGCGTCGATCTCGAGCAGGCGGGCGTGGATCTCACCGATGCGGTGGCCATCGTGTTTCTCCTCCGCGACCTTGAGCTCGGCTTCAAGCCGGCGCAGCTCGGCGTCGCCGTCGAGCGCGTACTCGATCGCCGGCTGGTCCAGCGCCGGCGTTTCTTGCGCCACATGCGCGATGGTCCAGCTCGCCGGCATCTCGAGGTCGCCGGACTCGGCATGCAGCAGCCCGCGCAGGGCCGCAAACAGCGTCGATTTGCCGCTACCGTTGGCGCCGACCAGGCCGATTCGCCAGCCGGGGTGGATCTGCAGGCTGGCGCCGTCGATCAGGCGCTTGGCGCCGCGGGCGATGACGAGGTTGCGGAAGAGGATCATGGGAAGGTCGCGCTGCGAAAACCCACAATTGTAACGGCGCGCTGCGCTGCAAAATCGGCTATCGTTCTGCCTCCCCGATTTCGTTTCTTCGCATGTCGCGTTCCGTCACGCCCCTTCTGCTTGCCCTATGCCTGTTTGCCACGCCGGCCTTGGCCGAAGACGAGGGCTCGGCACGCGACAAGGCCGATCGCCAGCAGGCCGAAAAATTGCGCGCCGAGGCCGCGGCCGAGTTCGCGACCATCGAGCGTGATCGTCTCCGCGGCGAGGCCGAGTGCGCAAAGAAGATCCTCGTCAATCGCTGCCGAGATCAGCTGCATGAAGCCTTGGTCGAACGCCGCAGGGCTGTCCGCGAAAAGGAAATCGCCGCGAGCCGGCTCGAGCGTGCGGTCAAGGCGCGGGAAGTTGCCGCACGCGAAGCGGAGCGCGAAGCAGGGCAGCCAGCGCGGGCTGAGCAACGGCTGCGTCAAGCGCATGAAACTGAGACTTCGCGCACCGCACAACAGCAAGACAGCGCACGTCGGCAGGCCGAACACAATCGCCGCCTTGCCGAAGCGCCCGAACGCGCCAAGGCGGAACAGGCCAACCGCGCGAAACGCGACGCTGAACTGGCAAACAAGCGAAAGCAGGACGCCGAAGCGGCGTCGGCACGCGCAGCACAGGCCAAGCGCGACAAAGAACGCTATGAGGCAAAACGCCGCGAGTACGAAGCCAAGCGCGCAGCTAAAGAGTCGGGCCAAGACAGACCGAAGAAAGTCGCCCCGCGGTCCGCTCCGATGCCTTAGCCGGCGATCCTCACTTCCGCTTCCAGTCCGCCATCCGGATGGTTGCGCAGCAGCAGGCGCCCGCCTTGGGCGTTGACGAGGTTGGCGGCGATCGCCAGACCGAGACCGGTGCCGCCGGTTTCGCGTGAGCGCGAGCCTTCGAGCCGGAAGTAAGGTTTCAGCACGTTTTCTAGCTGGTCGGGCGGAATGCCGGGGCCGTGATCGCGCACCCGCACCACGATCTCGCCGCCCTGGCGGCTGACGCTGACCTCGGCGTCGCCGCCGTACTTCACGGCGTTGTCCATCAGGTTCAGGAACACCCGCCGCAGGGCGTTGGCCCGTGCGGGGATGATGATGCCGGCCTCGCCCTTGAATGCCACCGCTTGCCCGGTGTCGCGGGCGTCTTCGCACAAGCTGTCGAGCAGGGCCGAAAGGTCGATCCGTTGTGCCTCTTCCTGTGCATCCACACTGCGGGCGAAGTCGAGGCCTTCGTCGATCAGCGACTGCATGGCGCCCAGATCTTCGCTGAACTTGTTGCGCAGCGCGTCCTCGTCGATCAGCTCCAGCCGCAAGCGCATGCGCGTGAGCGGTGTCTTCAGGTCGTGTGCGATCGCGGCCAGCATCTGCGTGCGCTCATCGATCTGGCGGCGGATCTGCGCCTGCATCGTGTTGAAGGCATGTGCGGCGTCGCGCACTTCGGTGGGGCCGTTCTCGTCCAGCGGCTTGCGGCGCAGGTCGCGCCCGAGCCCGGTGGCGTGCTCGGCCAGGGCACGCAGCGGCCGGGTGGCAATGCGTACCGACAGCCACGCCAGCACCACCAGCATCGCGATGCCGATCGCCCAGGGTACCCAGTCCGCGTCGCCGATTTTGATCCAGCGCGTCGTGTATTCGACCCGCACCGGTTGACCGTCCGCGAGCGCCAGTTCGGCCGCGAAACGTTTGGCGAGATCCTTGCAGTCCGGCATCACATCGGGCGTGCAGGGCGGCGGCGGCAGCGCCTCAAGGCTGACCTTGCCCGGCGCGCGGCGAATCCCGCGCGCGAGTTTCTCGCTCAAGGCCGGCTCGACCTCGGCGCCGTTGCCGATCTGTGCCGGAAAGCTGACTGCCAGGCGCTCGAAGGAAATGCCGGCGGCCGCCTGTGGGCGCGCTTCTCGCGGTATTGCGTCGAGCACCCGCACGACATCGCTGATGCGTTCGATCGCCGAGGTGCGGCCGAGCTGCTCCAGTTCGTTGATGTAGAGCTTCTCGATCACCCAGCGCGACAGGAAGGTCGCCGCCACGATGCCACCCGCCATCAGGATGAAGATGCGGACCGCAAGTGACTTCGGAATCAGGCGAAGCTGCATCAGGCGGCCTCGGTTTCGACCGGCACTGCGAAGACATAGCCCTCGCTGCGCACCGTCTTGATCAGTCGCGGGCTGCGGGCATCTTCGCCAAGCCGCGTACGCAGCCGACTGACCTGAAGGTCGATCGAACGGTCGAATGGGTCGGCTTCGCGCCCCTTGGTCAGATCCATTAGCTGGTCGCGATTGAGTACGCGGCCGGGGTGGGTCAGGAAGGCGTTGAGCAGCCGGAACTCTGCGCCGGAGAGCGGCACCAGCACACCATCGGGCGACGTCAGCTGGCGCGCCTCGACCGCCAGGTGCCAGCCCTCGAAGCGGAAGTTGCGCGCCCCCGGGGTGCTCAGGTTGGTCGGCAGCGCCTGCGCGCGGCGCAGCACACTGCGGATGCGCGCGAGCAGTTCGCGCGGTTCGAAGGGTTTGGGCAGATAGTCGTCTGCGCCCATCTCCAGGCCCAGGATGCGGTCCACCGGCTCGCCACGCGCGGTCAGCATGATCACGGGCGTGCGATCGCCGGTGCCTCGCAGCGTGCGGCAGAGTGAGAGGCCGTCCTCGCCGGGCATCATCAGGTCCAGCACGACAAGGTCGATGCGCGAGGCTTCCATCACTTCGCGCATCTGGCGGCCTTCGCCGGCGAGGCTCACACGGCAGCCGTTGCGGCCCAGATAGGCGGCGAGCAGGGCACGGATCTCGCGATCGTCGTCGACGATCAGGATGTGGGGAATCTGTTCCATGCTGCGTTTATACCGCCAAGCGCGGTGCTCCGACAGGCACGCGGTAACACCAGTTGTCGCCCGGCGAGCGCGACACAGAACGATACACGGCGCCCACCCCCTTCGATGCGTGCCCTTGGCCGAGCCGTCGCCCACGAGGCGGGCTCGGTTTCTTTTTATGCGCTGCCGACCGCCGCGAGGTAGGCGTCGCGCAGGTCGCGCTCGCGTCCGATGCTCATGTTCAGATCGCGCACCAGACCATCCTGCAGGCCATAGCACCAGCCGTGCACCGTGACCGGCTGGCCGCGTTGCCACGCATCCTTCATGACCGTCGTCTGCGCAATGTTGACGACTTGCTCGACGACATTCAGCTCGCACAGCCGGTCGACCTTGGCGTTGTCATCCTCGATCGTGGCGAGTTGGTCGCGATGTTTGTCGCGCACGTCCTGCACATGGCGCAGCCAGTTATCCACCAGCCCAAGGCGCAGATCATTCAGCGAAGCCTTGATGCCCCCGCAGCCGTAGTGACCGACGACCAAAATGTGCTTCACACGCAGCACGTCGACGGCATACTGCAGTACTGACAGGCAGTTCAGATCGGTGTGCACCACCAGATTGGCGACGTTACGGTGAACAAACACTTCACCCGGCGCGAGGTCTACGATCTGGTTGGCGGGCACGCGGCTGTCGGAACAGCCGATCCACAGGTATTCGGGGTTTTGCTGGGCGACCAGACGCGAGAAGTATTCAGCGTCCTCCGCGACCATCTCGCGGGCCCATTCCTGGTTTCGTTCAAGCAGTCGGTCAAGTCGTTTCATGTGGGCGGCCAGAGCGGGGGGTGCGCGATTTTACCCGGCTGCGGCCGCCCTGCCTGCACCGCAAAAACACAGCGCAACAGGAGGGCAGCATGTCCATCGTTACATTCAAATCCCGCGCGGCGGGCGACGTCATCATGTTCGGCAAGGTTGCGCGCGTTCTGCTGGAAGTCATTGGCAAGGATCCGGATGACGCCCGCGGCATCGTTACGGTTGCACAGTTGCCGGGCGCGATTGCGGCACTGCGTGATGCGGTGGCCGCGGACAAGGCGCGTACGCCAGCACCCACGGACGAGGCCGACGACGAGCAAGCGCCGCGCGGCATGGATGGCCCGGTTGCGCTGTGGCAGCGCGCGGCCCCGTTGATCGAGCTGATGCAATACTCGCTGGCCGAGGAACAGCCGGTTATCTGGGAATGATGCGCAGGCTACTGCTTGCACTGCTGGTGCTTTTCGGCGCCTTGCGCGCCGTGGCGGCCGATGACGTGCCAACCCTCACCGTGGTTGGTGACGCGGCGCCGCCCTTTCGCATCTTTGCCGGCGCGGAGCCTCGCGGCATCTATTTCGACCTGATCAAGCGCCTTGCGCAGCGCGTCGGCTGTCGCCTGCGTTTTGTCGAAGTGCCGCCGGCGCGGGCACTGGCGATGATGCGGCAAGGTGAGGCCGATCTGATGATCGGCTTGCTGCTGACGCCCGAGCGCGCCGCTTTTCTGCACTACCTGCAGCCGAACCTGCCTCCGGTGGACAAGCGTTTCCTCGCGCGCCCCGATGGACCGCGGATCGAGCGCTACGAGGATCTGGCCAAGCTGCAGATTGGTGTCGAGATGGGCAAGTCCTACTCGCCCACCTTCGACCACGATGCAAGACTCAGCAAGGATGTCTCCGACAGCTACGCTGCGGCCCTGCGCAAGTTGCGCGCCGGCCGCATCGATACCGTCGTGATCCCCGAGGCCGAGGCGGACTGGATGATGCGCGAAATGCAGTTGCATTTCGACAAGGCGCCCTATCGCATCGCAGGCCAGCCCACCTACCTCACGCTGTCGCGCGCATCACCGCATCAACGCCTGCTGGCACCGCTTGAGCAGGCGCTGAGCGAGCTGGCGGCCGCTGGCGAGTTTGCTGCCCTGATGCAGCGCTATCGCTGATATCGCTCAGCTGCTGCGCACCTCGTTCGCGAGCGCCTCGCCACGCTCGAAGGCACTGGCGTTGCCGAGCGTGGTGCTGGCAATCGCGGCGAGCGCTTCCCGCGTGAGGAAACCCTGGTGCGATGTGATCAGCACATTGGGGAAAGTCATCAGGCGGGCCAGCGTGTCGTCCTGCAGCGGCTGGTCGGACAGGTCGTGGAAGAACACGCCCTCTTCCTGCTCATACACATCGAGGCCGACGCCGCCGATCTGCCCGCTCTTCAGTCCGTCGATCAGGGCTTGGGTGTCGATCAGGCCACCGCGGCTGGTGTTGGCGATCACCACACCGCGCTTCATCTGTGCGATCGCGGCTGCGTCGATGATGTGGTGGCTCTGCTCGCTTAGCGGCAGATGCAGCGAGATTACGTCCGCTTCCGCCAGCAGCCGGGCCAGCGGCACGTACTCGAAGCCGATCTCGGCCGCCACCGCGGAGTTTTCGTAAGGGTCGTAGGCCAGCAGCTTGCAGCCGAAGCCCTTGGCGATACGCAGGGCGCACTGGCCGATGCGGCCCGCGCCCAGTGCCGCGTAGGTCTTGCCGTGCAGGTTGAAGCCTTCGAGGCCGTCGAGCGAGAAATTCTGTTCGCGCACCCGGTTGTAGGCGCGGTGGATCTTGCGGATCAGCGTCAGCAGCAGTGCGAAGTTGTGTTCTGCCACCGCTTCGGGCGAATACGCCGGCACGCGCGTGACCTTGATGCCCAGGCGTTCAGCTGCGGCGATGTCGATGCCGTTGTAGCCGGCGGCGCGCAGCGTGACCAGCTTGACGCCAAAGCCTGCGAGTTTGGTCAGCACACGTTCGCCAAGTCGGCAATTGACGAAGGGGCATACCGCATCGAAGCCCTGCGCGAGGTCGGCAGTCTTGCTGTGCAGGCGCTCCTCGAAGAACTCCAGCTCGTGTTCTCCGGCTGCATTGGCTTCTTTGAGCGCGCGCTCGTCATAAGGGTGGGTATCGAAAACGGCAATTCGCATTGGGGCCTCCGGGGGTGAGGAATCGGACTTATTTGCGGGCGTCGCGGTCGACCACGACGAAGTGTTTGCGTACTGCTTCGAGCACCTCGAAGCTGCCTTCAAAGCCAGCCGGGATCACGCCTGCATCGCCCGGCCCGAATTCGCGTGCGGCACCGGCGGTATCCGCGATCCGGATCCGCCCCTCCAGCACATGGAAATATTCCTCCTTGCCGGCCGGAAACGCGATCCGCCATGCGCCGGGTTCGCACGCCCAGATGCCGGCGCTGGTCTGGCCGTCGGCGCTTTCGTGCAGCGTCCAGGTCAGGCGGGCCGGGTTGCCGCGGATCAGGCGGTCCGGCCGTGGCCGGTCGGGTGTCGGGGTGGGGAGTGGGTCGGCGAAGTGGGTCAGGCTAGGCATGGCGGAGCGGGCAGGGTGGCGTTGTACTCTGATTCGGGCAAGTGCGGCGGCCGCACAGGGCTGTTACATTCTTCGGCATCGATTTGCAGATTCTGTTCCATGCGCACGCACGACGACGACCCCTTCGACCCGATGCCCGAGCCGCCTGAACCGCCGCACGACGGCGAGTGCTGCGAAAGCGGCTGCGGCGATCAGTGCGTGTGGAGCCGCTACAACGAGGCGCGTGCCGAGTTCGAACGGGCGATCACCGCCTGGCGCGCGCGGCATCCGGCCGACGCACACTTTCCGTAAAACACCCTACATCGCCCGCAGCGGGCTGTGTTCGATCAGTGCTGCGAAGCGGTCGAACAGCCGCGGGTCAAGTTTGCGGCCGCGCTCGGCCTCCAGGGTTTCCATCGTGTGGTGATGCGGGCGTGCATCGCGATACACGCGTCGTGTCGCAATCGCATCATAGCTGTCAGCCATCGCGATGATGCGCGACACCAGCGGGATCGACTCGCCTGCGATGCGGTCCGGGTAGCCCTCGCCGTTGAACTGTTCGTGGTGATGGCGGATTGCGAGGCCCACCGCATCCGCGTGGTCGAACCCGAGCGTCGAGAGGATCCGCTGACCGCGCTCCGGATGCGTGCGCATCACCGCCCAGCCCGCGGCATCGAGTGGGCCCGGGTTGTGCAGCACCACATCGGGCACCCCCAGCTTGCCGATGTCGTGCAGGTAGGCCGCCACATGCAGCACGCGCAGTTCAGTGCGGCTCAGCTTGCAGGCGCTGCCGAGCATGTCAGCAAGCGCCACGACGCGTTCGCAATGCGCACGGGTGCCTTCATCACGTTCGCCCAGCGCAGTGGCCAGGGTGCGCGCAACACGCAGAGTAATCGGTACATGAGAACGGCGGTCAGGGGGCATGGGTGGCGCGGGGGAGTGAAGCCAGCAGCGAGATTACACCGGCTTTGCGCTAACGCGAATGCGAGCCCGACGCGGCGGCCATCGCCAGGCCGAGCGTATGCGCGCCGGTCACGATCCACAGCGCCGCGAGCAGCAGACTCATCTGCAGAGGCGTTGCCAGCTCTGTGTTTCGAGCCGCTGCCGCTTGACGCGGCCACGTTCGCTACGCGATGGCCACTTCATGACCGGCGGCGACCCAAGCCGGCACGCAGGCCGTGTGTGGCTAGTGCGGCGGCGGTGGCAAGGCCAAACGCCGGAACGGCTGCCAATTTTGGCAGCAGGGCGGCGAGCACGCCGCAGAAGGCGACCACCGAGATCATGCCGCGCACCATGCCTTGCAGCAGCCGCGCGGCAAAGCTTGCGCCGTCGTGGCGCTGCGTGGCGATCGCCATTACGCTCATCATCACGGGAAACAACGATAGCAAGCCGCTGATGCGCGCATCCAGCACTGCGGCGGATAGGGTTACCGCCAAGGTCAGCAAGGCGCCGGCGAGCATGCGCCCGGCCAGCGGCGGTGCGTGGCCGGATGCGAGCGTGGCATCCTGACCCGACGGGAAACAGGAGGGCAGTGCCAGCACCCCCGCCAGCGCGAGCAGCGTTGCGAGCGGCAAACCGGGCTGCCACGCCAGCACCAGCGTGCCGAGCAAGGCCCACGCTACCAGCGCGATCAGCTCAGCCTGCGCCCAGCGTGTCCGTTGTGCAGCCCACGCGTAGGCAAACGCAAAACCGATCGATGCAGGCACCGCTGCGAGCGCGCCCAGCGCGGCGTGAGCGGCGTAATCAGCGCCTTGCTCCCAGGCGACCAGCGCCAGAATTGGCCCAACGATGATCGGCAGGCCGGCCAGGAAGCCGGCCATGCCCGCGCCCCAGCGACGGCCCGCTGCCGTGACCGCCGCGATCAGCAGCGGTACCAGCCCCAGCTTGAGCAGCAGCACGGTCATGCGGGGGCTTGGGCGATCAGGCCGGCGGGTGGGTCTGGGCGAACGAAGGGCGCTGCATCAGCCGTTCCACCCAGGCGGCGAGCGCCGGGTATTGGGCAGGCAGACCGGCGTGTGGGAAGCGCAGCAACAGCCAGCCCCACATGCAGCCGATCGCAATGTCCGCAAGGCTCATCGCATCGCCGACCGCCCAGCTACGCCCGGCGACGAGCGATTGCAGTGCGTTGAGCCCGTTTTCCACCTTGCCCCACTGGCGTGCGCGCCAGGCCTCGCTTTGCTGTTCGGCGGCGCGGCGGCTTTCCATCAGCACCAGAATGCCGGCGTCGGTCACGCCATCGGCGAGTGCTTCCACCTGCCGCACTTCGAGCGCCGCGAGGCGGTCCGCCGGCAGGAAGAAGGGGGCTGCGGAGAGGGTTTCGATGTACTCGGCGATGACCGGCGAATCGAACCAGGTTCGGCCGTCGTCCGCCACCAGCGCTGGCACCTTGCCGAGCGGGTTGAAGCGGCCGATCAGGCTTGCCGGATCGTGCGGGTTCTCCGGCACGAGAACGAAGGGCAGGCCTTTTTCGGCCAGTTGCACGCGGATCTTGCGCGCGAACGGGCTCGTCAATGACGCGATCAGTTGCATGATGGCTCCTTGTACGGCGAGGGGTGCAGCATACGCCGCGCGGCGTATCGGCGCGTCAGCGGCGCGGTCTTCTTTGGCGGGCTTCGATATGCGGCAAGGCGCGCAGGTAGATCTGCGCACCGATGCCGCACACGAGGCAGCCGATCACGGAATCGGCCAGCCGCGCGAGCGCGAAGGCATGCGCCGACGGAATCTCGTAAGGCTGGCCCAGATCCAGCACCACCATCACCAGGCCAGTGATCGTGATCGTCGCGACCCAGTAGTTGCGCGTCTGCGCGACCGGCGTGAGTGCCGCCATCAGCGTGACGATCGCGGCCAGCATCCAGTCGGTATGCACATACTGAACCACCGCCCAGCCGACCAAGGCGCCGAAGAGTGAGCCGGCCAGCCGCTGTATCAGGCGCTGCACACTGTGGCGCGGGTCGTAGACGGTGACGATGACGATCGTCAGCGGCACCCAGTACGGCCGTGCCAGGCCCAGTGTGTGGCCCAGCACATAGCCGATCACCACGAGGCTGGCGAAGTAGAACGAGAAGGCACCGTTGTTGTGGCGCCGGCGCAGCAGGTTGCGGGCGGCATCTGCCAGCATGGGCGCGCTTTGCGGTTCGGGCGAGCGCCACAGCACGCGGTCGATCAGCACTGACAGCACGCCGGCGAGCCCGCCAAGGATCACGTAGGTGCCGCACAGCGGCGGCAGATCCCCGCCGCCATCACCGAACAGGAAGGCGAGCAGCCAGTACTTGCCGATGAATTCCACCGAGGTGCCGGCACCCTGCAGCCAGCCGGCCAGCGTGGCGAAGCCGAGCAGCAGGATCAGCGGCGCGCCCGGCACGAAGTGGCCCACCACGCCGGCAATGCCGGCCAGCAGCATGCCGATCGTCATGTACAGGATCGCTGCAATGCGTTCGTAGGTGGAGCCGCCGTAGTCCACGAAGATCGTGTAGAAACCGGCGATGGCGCCATACACGGCGGGGAGCAGCTCGTGGCGGCTCAGCGCGATCACCAGCGGCAGGCCGACTGCGATGATTGCGCGCAGTACCTTGCGGCGATTGACGGGCTGGGCCTCAAGCGACAGAGCGGGGTGAAACAGGGGGGGTGTCTCCGCGTGCTTACTCGCGCCAGGCCCGCACGATGATGTCGCGCAAGATGTGCAGGCGGGTATGGAAGAAGTGATCCGCACCCGGCACCACCACCACCGGCAGCTGCAGCGGCTCTGCCCAGGCCAGCACATTCTCGAGCGGCACCGTCTCGTCGCGGCTGCCATGGATCACGATGCTATCGGGCGTTACCGCCTCGGTGTCATAGGTGCGCGCACCTTCGATGAAACCCGACGCCGTGCCCACCAGCACCAGCCGCTTCACCGGCCGGCCGGCCGCAGCAAGCCGTTTGGCGACCCGTGTCTGCACGAAGGCGCCAAAGGAAAAGCCGGCCAGCACCAGCGGGCCGTCACCGTACTGGGCCTGCGCCCAGTCGATCACCGCCAGCAGATCGTCCGATTCGCCATTGCCGTGGTCGTGCGTACCGGCGCTGCCGCCGACGCCACGGAAATTCGGCCGTAGCGCGCAGTAACCCAAGCCGCTCAGCGTGCGTGCCAGGGTGTGTGCCACCTTGTTCGTGTTGGTACCGCCGAACAGCGGATGCGGGTGCGCGATGAGCGCCAGCCCGTGGGCACCTTCCGGCGTGTCGCGCAGGATCTCGATCGGCCCCACCGGGCCATCGATGAAGAACTTCTCGGTCGGCAGGACTTTTCTCATGCGTCGTTCTCCGGCGTGCGCCGGCAAGCCCCAGGCGCGCTGCGGCCCTTGTCGGGGGCCGGGAACCGTGTGATCGTGGGGGCCGTCATTTGAGCTTCAGGCGCTCCACGACCTTGCCGCCGACGATGTGCGAATCGATGATCTCGTCGATGTCGGTCTTGTCGACGTAGGTGTACCAGGTCCCTTCCGGATACACCACCAGTACCGGCCCTTCGTCACAGCGATCGAGGCAACCCGCCTTGTTGATGCGGACCTTGCCCTCGCCGTTGAGCTTTAGTGCCTTGATGCGGTCCTTCGCATAGGTCTGCATCTCCGCCGCCCCATGGTTGGCACAGCAGCTCTCGCCCGCCGGGCGCTGGTTGCAACAAAAGAACACGTGATGCTTGAAGTAACTCATGTGCAATCTCCGAAAGCCGGGATTATTGCGCAGACAAACACTTGCGGTGGGCCGCAATCTGCGGTGGCGGTTTCCAAAGTGCGCCAGACGAGGCACGCGCCGTCGCAAAAAGTGCTCTACCGATTTTTCTGCAGGCGAGAAAAAGGTCCGCCGAAAAATCAGCAATATCAATAAAATCAATAATACTGGCATCTGAAGGATTTTCAGACCTTGCCCCGATTCGCGGCGCGAAAGACAGCGGATCGGGAACCACGAACTCTTGAACTGACCGGCTGACACCGCGACGACCCGCGAGCGCACACGACCATGCCACTTTCCGCCACGCGTAAGGACCCGAGCCCACCTTCGGCGGATGTCATTCTCAGCTTCGATGTGGAGGTCTGGGCAGACGGTTGGGGGGCGATCGACGAGAAGATCCAGTCCGCGTTCAATCGCCGGATCTATGGACATTCACGCGAACATGGCGCCGGGCTGCAGGGGGCGCTGCGGATACTGGCGGAGCACCAGCTTCACGCGGTTTTCTTCGTTGAACCCTTGTTCGCCGCGCGCGTTGGCGAAAGCTACCTGTCCGAAATCGTTGAACTCATTCTTCGCCACGGTCAGGAGATTCAACTGCACATTCACTCCGAGTGGGCATATGAGTTGCGTACCAGCCAACTCGCCAGCTTCGAGATGCCCCGGCGGACCAGAAACATCGCCGATCTGGATGTGGCTGCGCAGGATGCAGTCTTGAAGCTCGCGATCGAGCTGTTGGGCCGAGCCGGCGCGCCGCGCCCGATTGCGTTTCGCGCCGGTAGCTACGCGTTTCGTCGCAGCACCTTGAGCGTTCTCGCCGCCAATGGCTTGCAGTACGACAGCAGCCTGAATGTGAGCAACACCAACTCGGGCACCGATCTCGGCGACGAACGCCGGACGCGCGTGGCCGAAATCGACCAGGTTATCGAGGTTCCAATCGCCCAGATCGTTCCCAGTTTCGGGAAACCGCGTCAGGCGCAAATCGGAAGCAGCGGTCTTTCAGAGCTCAAACACCTCATACGATTGGCCGCCAGAACCGGCGCCGGCCCAACGGTAATCGTGTCGCACAACAATGAAATGACTCACCGCGTTACCGGCGTGCCTGATGAGTTTGTCTTGCGACGATTTCGAGGCCTTTGCCAATGGCTTGCGGCCAATCCGCAATTTCGAACCACCGGCTTCTCTGAGCTTGATCCAGGCGCGCATATTGGACGAGCGGTTCCGGAACTGCGCAACGCCCACATCGCCAACCTACTGCGCAACGTCGAGCAATACTGGCGCCGGCGGTGCTACTACTGAGCGGTTCGACTCCGCATTAATCGCCGGGTTGGTGGCGGGCGCGCCTTTTTGGCGGTGCTTCGCCGAGTCGCCAAGCGGCTGCGGCCCCAATTTCGCACTCAGTCGTGGCCATGCCCCTTGCCGTGTCCTTTGCCGTGGCCCTTGTCTTTGCCGTGCCCCCGGTCGTCATCGTCGTAGCGGTCGCCCTCG
>JAJZLD010000192.1 GCA_021803785.1 Pseudomonadota bacterium
GTAGGAGCCGGGGATGACGCGGACGAGGCGACACCACGAGTACGGAGAACACTGATGACGACAACAAGACTGCGCGTAATGGTTGCTGCCGTGGCCGCGGCCCTTGCTGTGCCGGCGCATGCCGCCACGGATGCGAAGGTGATCGAGCGCCTTGAGCGCCAGATCCAGGAATTGCAGCGCGAAGTGCAGGCGCTCAAGGCCGCCCAGCAGAAGAGCGATGCGGCAACGGCCGCTGCTGGCGCGACGGCAGCGGAAGCCAAAGCCGCCGCAACCGCCGCCTCGCCGGCCGCGATCAAGGATGTCGCCGATCAGGTTGAGGCGCAGGGCAAGGAAGCGGTGGTCAAGGGCGACATCCCCGGCTCCTACCGCCGCGCGGGCGAGGAAACCTCGTTCCATGTCTACGGCGTGGCCGAGCTGAACCTGGTGCACGACTTCGGGCCGGACAATGGCGCGAGCGACTACTCGACGTTTGCGCCCTACATCCCGCTCGACGGCCAGAGCAACCGCAAGGGCATGACCTACATGACGGCGCGCACGTCGCGTCTCGGTGTGGAAGCCTCCACGCCGTCGCCGCTCGGGCCGATCAACGTGAAGATCGAAGGCGACTTCAACAACGACCCGCGCACCGGCAACTCGGCGGTGACCGGCAGTCTCGAAACGATCTACACCCAGCAGAGCACCAACAGCTACAACTTCCGCCTGCGCCATGCCTACGGACAAGTCGGCTCCTGGCTGGTCGGTCAGACCTGGTCCACCTTCATGGACGTTGATGCGCTGCCGGAGACGGTGGACTTCAACGGCCCGATTGGCGCGACCTTCATCCGCCAGCCGATGATCCGCTACACCTACGTGACGCCGGATATCGGCAACTTCACTGCGGCGCTGGAGAACTCGGTGAGCTATGTGCTGGACGACAACGGCGTGGCGACCGCGGATGGTTTCTCGCGCATGCCGGATCTGGTGCTGCGCTACGACAAGGCGTTTGACTGGGGCACGATTAGCGCGCGCGGCGTGACGCATGAGATGGAGGTGAAGGGTGCGCTGGGCAATGCCTCGAAGCGTGGCTATGGCTTGGCTGCTTCGAGCTTCATCAAGACGCGCGGCGACGACTTCCTGACGATTGCGGTGACCGGTGGCAACGGCATCGGCCGCTACTTCAACTACATCGAGGGCGCGATCTACAACCCTGCGGTGAATGAAGTCCTGGCCGAGCAGGCGCTGGGCGTGGTGGTGGGTTACCAGATCAAGCCGAACGACCGCATCCGCTACAACTTTGCTTACGGCTACCAGCGCAACTTCGACAACGACTACACCGACTTTGCCAAGGCGCAGGGGCTTGGTTCCGGCCAGTACGGCGTAAACCGCAACGTGCAACAGGGGCACGCCGGTTTGTTCTGGAGTCCGTTCCCGAAGCTGGTGGACATCGGCGCCGAGGTCATCTGGGCGCGGCGCCAGACGCTGGACGGCGAAAAGGGCGACGCAACGCGCCTGAACTTCTCGGGCAAGTACTACTTCCAATAAGTCGGATCGCTTCGGCGCCTGTGCAACGGCCAGCCTGGTGCTGGCCGTTTTACGTTGCCCCGCCTCAGGCGGAGCCGAGCCGCCCCATGGCGCGGCGCCCCTGCAGCAGGTGGTTCTCCATCGCCACCTGGGCTGCGGCGGCGTCCTGCTGGCGGAGTGCTGCGACGATCGCGCGATGCTCTTCGAGTGATTCCTGCAGGCGCCCCTGGCGGAACAGCGAGTGGAAGCGCATCAGCTTGAGCTTCTGTCGCGTGTCCTGAACAAGTTGAGTCAGCCAGCGGTTGCCGGCGATTTCCTGGATCGCGAGATGGAACTGCTGGTTCACCTCGAAGAAGGCTTCAATGTTGTTGGCGACGAAGTGCGCTTCCAGTGCGTCATGTAGTGCATCGATGCGCGACTGGGCCGCCTCGTCCATGCGCAGCGCGGCCTCATAGGCGCAGCGACCTTCGAGCAGCGCAAGGATCGGGAATATCTCGTCCAGATCCCGCTCAGTCAGCAGCGTGACCTTGCAGCCCCGGCCGGGCGTCAAGGTCACCAGCCCCTCGCTGGCGAGCACCTTGAGTGCTTCCCGCAAAGGCGTGCGGGAGATGCCGTATTCGGCGGTGATGGCCTGCTCGTCGATCCAGCTGCCGGGCGGCAGATCGTGCGCGAAGATGCGTGTCCGCAGCCGTTCCGCGACCTCTTCAAAGAGGGCGGAGCGGGTAATCCGCTGCGGCGAGTCACCTTTTGGCAACACTTCTAGTTGACCTATTGTATTCATAATTATGAATAACGTATTATTGGTTCCGAGGGCTGTCAAGCCGGAATGCGATGGCGGGCGATCCAGCGGATTGTCTGCGGCGAGCTTGGGGGGTGAGCCAAGTCGCAGGACGGACGACATTGCGGTGCGTCTGGGGGGAGGCGCCGCAATGTGACACGGTGGCCCGGGCCGACCCTTGGGTCGGCCCCTTTTATTCCACCCGGCGTCTGTGACCGCTCGTGTGGCGGTGCGACTCGGCGTCGGGGCAAGGGAGTCTCGCATGTCGGAATTCAAGACGTCCGCCGATCTGGCCGCCTGGCAGGCGGCCGCCGCCAAGGCCGCACCGGGCGGCGATCTGGCCAAGCTCAACTGGGTCACACCCGAGGGCATTACCGTCAAGCCGCTCTACACGCGCGCCGACATTGCCGATCTCCCGTACACCGATACCTTGCCAGGCTTCGCGCCGTTCGTGAGGGGACCGCAGCCTACGATGTACGCCGCGCGCCCCTGGACGATCCGCCAGTACGCCGGCTTCTCCACCGCTGAGGAATCCAACGCCTTCTACCGCAAGGCGCTCGCTGCCGGCGGGCAGGGCGTGTCGGTGGCCTTCGATCTGGCCACCCATCGCGGCTACGACTCTGACCACCCGCGCGTGGTGGGTGATGTCGGCAAGGCCGGCGTAGCGATCGATTCCGTCGAAGACATGAAGATCCTGTTCGACGGCATTCCGCTCGACAAGATCAGCGTGTCGATGACGATGAACGGTGCGGTGCTGCCGGTACTCGCCGGCTACGTTGTCGCGGCCGAGGAGCAGGGCGTGTCGCAGGATCAGCTCTCGGGCACGATCCAGAACGACATTCTCAAGGAGTTCATGGTCCGCAACACCTACATTTATCCGCCGGCGCCGTCGATGCGGATCATTGCGGACATCTTCGGCTACACCGCGCAGCACATGCCGAAGTTCAACTCGATCTCGATCTCTGGCTACCACATCCAGGAGGCGGGTGCGAACCAGGCGATTGAGCTCGCTTTCACGCTGGCCGACGGCATGGAGTACGTGCGCACCGGCATTAAGAGCGGGCTCGATGTGGATGCCTTCGCCGGGCGCCTGTCCTTCTTTTGGGCGGTCGGGATGAACTTCTACCTCGAAATCGCCAAGATGCGCGCTGGCCGGCTGTTGTGGCACAAGATCATGCAAGGCTTCGGTGCGAAGAACCCGAAGTCGATGATGCTGCGCACCCACAGCCAGACTTCCGGCTGGTCGCTCACCGAGCAGGATCCGTACAACAACGTCGTGCGCACCACCATCGAGGCGATGGCGGCGGTGTTCGGCGGCACGCAGTCGCTGCACACCAATGCGCTCGATGAGGCGATTGCGCTACCGACCGAGTTCTCGGCCCGCATTGCACGAAATACGCAGATCATCATCCAGGAAGAGACGCATATCTGTAACGTGGTCGACCCCTGGGCCGGCTCCTACATGATGGAGACGCTCACCCAGGAAATGGCCGACAAGGCCTGGGCGCTGATCGAGGAAATCGAGAAGATGGGCGGCATGACCAAGGCGGTCGAGTCCGGTTGGGCCAAGCTGCAGGTCGAGAAATGTGCGGCCGAGAAGCAGGCACGCATCGACTCGGGCAAGGATGTGATCGTTGGCGTCAATAAGTACAAGCTCGCGAAGCAGGATGCAGTGGATATCCTCGATATCGACAACACTGCGGTGCGTGAAGCTCAGATTGCGCGCCTCAAGCAGGTTCGTGAGCATCGTGACGGCGCCCGCGTGCAGGCCTGCCTTGATGCGCTGACGCGGTGTGCTCAAACGGGCGAAGGCAATCTGCTGGCGCTGGCGATCGATGCGATGCGCGCGCGCGCCACGGTGGGCGAAGTGTCGGATGCTCTGGAGAAGGTCTGGGGCCGCCATCGCGCCAATACGCAAACGGTGAGTGGGGTGTACGGAGGCATCGTGGAGGATCAGGAAGACTGGCAATCGCTGAAGGGCGAAATCGAGACCTTTGCCGCTGAGCAGGGGCGCCGCCCGCGCATCATGGTCGCCAAGCTCGGCCAGGATGGTCACGACCGTGGCGCCAAGGTGGTGGCATCTGCCTTTGCGGACATGGGCTTCGATGTTGACGTCGGGCCGCTCTTCCAGACGCCGGAAGAAGCCGCCCGCCATGCGGTGGAGAACGATGTGCATGCGATTGGCGTGTCTACGCTTGCGGCCGGCCATAAGACGTTGGTGCCGCAGCTCGTCAGCGCATTGAAGGCGCAGGGCGCGGACGACATCGTCGTTTTTGTTGGCGGCGTGATCCCGGCGCAGGACTACGACTTCCTATACAACGCGGGTGCGGCTGGCATCTTCGGGCCGGGCACGCCGATCCCTGCTGCGGCGCGCGAGGTGCTCGCGCAGATTCGCAAGCGGCTTGGCTGAGCAGAGGGCGCCCCGCGTGGACGCCGCCTCGGAATCGCTCGCCACCCGCCTGCTCGCTGGCGAGCGGCGCGCGCTCGCCAAGGCCATCACGCTGGCCGAATCCACCCGTGCCGACCACCGCGCGCAAGCCGATGCCTTGCTGCAGGCGGTGCTGCCCCAAACCGGCAAGGCGCTGAGGCTGGGCATCTCGGGCGTGCCGGGTGTCGGCAAATCCACCTTTATCGAAGCGCTCGGCCTGTGGCTGATCGCGCGCGGCCATCGCGTCGCGGTGCTTGCGGTCGACCCGAGCTCCAGCGTCACCGGCGGCTCCATCCTCGGCGACAAGACACGCATGGAAGGCCTCTCACAGCGAATCGAGGCCTACATCCGTCCCTCGCCCTCGTCGGGCAGCCTGGGCGGCGTGGCTGAACGCACGCGCGAAGCGATGTTGCTATGTGAAGCGGCAGGCTTCGACGTCGTGATCGTCGAAACCGTGGGCGTTGGGCAGAGCGAAACGACCGTTGCGGGCATGACGGATCTTTTCTGCCTGCTGCAGTTGCCGAATGCTGGTGACGACCTGCAGGCGATCAAGAAAGGCGTGATCGAACTGGCCGACCTTATCGTCATTAACAAGGCCGATATCGACCCGAACGCGGCGGCGCTGGCACAGGGGCAGATCCGATCCGCACTCACGATGCTGCGTCCGCAGAACGCCGCGTGGACGCCGCCGGTGCTCACGCTTTCAGCCTTGCGTCAGGAAGGTGTCGCATTCTTCTGGGAAACGGTGGAGCGCTATCGCGACACGATGCAGGCGAGCGGCAATTTCGAGGCTAAACGCCGGGCGCAGGCGGTGGCATGGATGTGGGCGCTGATCGAGAGCGGGCTCAAGGCGCGCTTCAATGCCCACCCCGCGGTGCGCGCCGCCTTGGGCGCGCTCAGCGAAGCGGTGGAACGTGGGGATACAACGCCGGGCGCAGCAGCTGGGGAGCTGTTGCGTCGGGCTGCGCAGTAAGGGCAGGGCGTCGGCCGTATCGAAGGGCGCCGCGTCGGGGGACGCATCGTTGCGGGCATGGCCGGCAGCGACACGACAATCTGGGGGAACGCATGCACGACATCATTCGTCAGCTCGAAGAGAAGCGCGGTGCCGCGCGGCTCGGCGGCGGGCAGAAACGCATCGAGGCGCAGCACGCCAAGGGCAAGCTCACCGCGCGCGAGCGCATCGAACTGCTGCTCGACGAAGGCAGCTTCGAAGAGTGGGATATGTTCAAGGAACACCGCTGCCACGATTTCGGCATGGCGGAACAAACGGTGCCCGGCGATGGTGTCGTCACCGGCTACGGCACCATCAACGGCCGCATGACCTTCGTCTTCTCGCAGGACTTTACGGTGTTCGGCGGCTCGCTGTCCGAAGCGCACGCCGAGAAGATCTGCAAGATCATGGACCACGCGATGAAGGTCGGCGCACCGGTGATCGGGCTCAATGATTCGGGCGGCGCGCGCATCCAGGAAGGGGTTGCCTCCCTGGGCGGCTATGCCGAAGTGTTCCAGCGCAATGTGCTGGCCTCGGGCGTGATCCCGCAGATCTCGCTGATTATGGGGCCGTGCGCGGGCGGTGCGGTGTACTCGCCGGCGATGACCGACTTCATCTTCATGGTGAAGGACAGCTCCTACATGTTCGTCACCGGCCCCGAAGTCGTGAAGACGGTGACGCATGAAGAGGTGACCGCGGAAGAACTGGGCGGCGCGCTGACGCATTCGTGGCGGACGTGGCCATGG
>JAJZLD010000193.1 GCA_021803785.1 Pseudomonadota bacterium
TCGGTCGCATCATTCAGGAAACGATCGATGCGGCAGAGGATCGCGAGCGCTTCCAGAAGCTGCTCAACGACCTCGGCCTGAAGCAGCCGCCCAACCGCACCGCCCGCGCACCGGAGGAAGCCGTCCGCCTGGCCGCCGAGATTGGCTACCCCTTGGTTGTGCGCCCCTCCTACGTGCTCGGAGGCCGCGCGATGGAAATCGTGCACGAGCAGAAGGACCTCGAGCGCTACATGCGCGAGGCTGTGAAGGTATCGAACGACTCGCCGGTGCTGCTCGATCGTTTCCTGAATGATGCGACCGAGGTCGACGTGGATGCGCTGTCCGATGGCAAGCAAGTCATTATTGGCGGCATCATGGAGCACATTGAACAAGCGGGGGTTCACTCGGGCGACTCGGCCTGCTCGCTGCCGCCTTACACGCTTTCGAAAGCGCTGCAAGATGAACTGCGTCGCCAGACCGAGCTGATGGCGCGCGGCCTCAACGTCTGTGGTCTGATGAACGTGCAGTTCGCGATTCAGGGCAAGGGCGACGCTGCCGTGGTATATGTGCTCGAGGTTAATCCACGCGCATCCCGTACCGTGCCGTTTGTCTCCAAGGCCTGTTCGCTGCCGCTGGCGAAGATTGCTGCACGTTGCATGGCTGGGCGTTCGCTCGCGGATCAAGGTGTCACGGGCGAGGTTATTCCGCCTTACTTCTCGGTCAAGGAAGCCGTATTCCCGTTCGCCAAGTTCCCTGGCGTCGATACCATCCTCGGGCCGGAAATGAAGTCGACAGGCGAGGTGATGGGTGTTGGCCGCACCTTTGCCGAGGCCTTCGTCAAAAGTCAGCTGGCGGCGGGAGTTCGCTTGCCCACCGGCGGTACCGCGTTCATCAGCGTCAAGCTGACAGATCGGCCGAAGGCGGTCGAGGTGGCTCGTGAGCTGGTGGAACTTGGCTTCAAGCTGGTGGCGACGCGCGGCACGGCGGGCGCAATCGAAGCGGCGGGTATTCCCGTTACGCCGGTGAACAAGGTCACCGAAGGTCGGCCGCACATTGTCGACATGATCAAGAACAACGAGATCAGTCTGATCATCAATACGGTTGAAGAAAAGCGCCAGGCTATCGCCGATTCGCGTTCGATCCGCACCAGCGCGCTTGCTGCCAAGGTCACGATCCAAACGACCATCGAAGGCGCGCGTGCCGCGTGCCTCGGCATTCGCCACCTCTCCGAACTAACTCCGTACGCGCTGCAGGCTCTGCACGCCGAACTGGCTTGAATGGCAACGTAAATGAACAAGGTTCCACTGACTATTAACGGCGCGGAAATGCTGCGCGCCGAACTGCAGCGTCTAAAAACGGTGGATCGCCCGGCTGTGATCGAGGCGATCGCTGAGGCCCGTTCACATGGTGATTTGTCGGAAAACGCGGAATACGATGCAGCCAAGGAACGGCAAGGCTTCATCGAAGGTCGTATCAAAGAGATCGAGGGCAAGCTTTCATCGGCCCAGATCATTGATCCTAAGTTGCTGGATGCCGACGGCCGTTGCGTGTTCGGTGCTACCGTCGATCTGGAAGACCTCGAGTCCGGAGATTCAGTGACTTACCAGATCGTTGGTGAGGATGAGGCCGACCTCAAGTGTGGCAAGATCTCGGTTTCCTCGCCTATCGCGCGTGCGCTGATCGGCAAATACGCGGGCGATGTGGCTGAGGTCCAAGCGCCCGGTGGTGTGCGCGAATATGAGATCCTCGATGTCAAATACATCTGATTCATGAACCAGATCGGGCGGCCGCTTTACTTCCTGATACTAACGCTGTGGGTCGGTGCCCTTTGGACCATCGGCGGCATCGCTGCGCCGACGCTCTTTTCTGTGCTGCAGGATCGCAGCGTCGCGGGAGCAATAGCCGGGCGACTGTTTTCGATTGCGGCATGGGTTGGCGTCGGTAGCGCCTGCTTCTTGATTCTCTTTCAGATCATTGATGCCGGGGGGCATGCCTTCAAACGTGCATCGCTCTGGGTGGTGGTGCTGATGCTGGTACTGACCTTGGCCAGTCTTTTCGGTATCCAACCCCTGCTGGCCCAAATCAAGGCGGAGGCGATGCCTCGCGAAGTGTTGGAGAGTTTGGTTCGCGATCGTTTTGCGGCTTGGCACGGTGTATCCAGCATCCTTTATTTGATTCAGTGCGCGCTTGGCGGCGCCTTGGTGGTGCTTGAAACCGCGGGAGGGCGTCGCTGAGGCGGTAGGCCTCAGCGATACTTCGCTTTAGCGTCCGCCGCCGGGCTTGCGGCCGCCACTTCGCGGCGCCAAACCACTGCGCGGACCTGCAATGTTGCGCGCGATGGTGCCGTTCTTCAGACGGGTCGCTGGGCGAGCAAGCGTGCGGGCATCACCGCGTGCGGCGGATCGCGGCGTGATGCGCGGGCTGATTGCCGGTGCTCTGACTGCTGTCTTTGCCTTTTCTGCGAGTTCGGGCGACGGCCGATAGACGACCAGGAGTTTGCCGATCATCTGGACGGCAGCGCATCCAAGCTCGTTGCAGATGGCGTCCATGTATTGCTGACGCGCCTTGCGGTCTTCGCCGTAGACGCGAATCTTGATTAGCTCGTGCGCGGTCAGCGAACGGTCGATTTCTTTGAGTACCGTAGGTGCTAGCCCTTTTTCGGCAATACTTACGACCGGGTCGAGCCCGTGTGCCTTGGCGCGAAGATCGCGACGCTGTGCTGCGGTGAGTGTGTTCATATGGAATTATTTGTGCAAACCTGCATTTTAGTGCGATGAAGCGAACCAAGACCAGCAAACAATGGATGCAGGAGCATGTCACCGACCCCTGGGTGCAGCGCGCCAAGGCCGAGGGCTTTCGCTCGCGTGCGGCATTCAAGCTTGCCGAGATCGATCAGAAGGATCGCCTGCTGTCGTGCGGGCAAGTCGTCGTCGAACTCGGCGCTGCGCCGGGGAGCTGGACCCAAGTGGTTGCGCGCAAGGTGCTGCCGGGTGGCGCGGTGATCGCACTTGATTTGCTGGATTTCGAGCCCATCAGCGGCGTTGAATTTATTCAAGGGGACTTTACTGAGGAGGCGATACTCGACGAACTGGTTCGTCGTCTGAACGGTCGGCAGGTAGATCTTGTGCTTTCCGACATGGCTCCCAATATCTCAGGCATCGCAACCATCGACCAGGGGCGTTCGATCTACCTCTGTGAGCTGGCGCTTGAGTTTGCCGAACGGCACCTTGTAGCGGGTGGCAACATGTTGGTGAAGGTTTTTCAGGGGTATGGGTTCGACGAGTACCGTAAGGCGATGGGGCGCGTTTTTTCGCAGGTGCAGGTTCGTAAACCGGCTGCATCACGAGATCGAAGCTCGGAAGTGTATTTGCTTGGTCTGACAAGACGCCTCTGATTGTGCGGCTGGACAGGGGCTGCGTTGGCGTCGGCCGTTGAACGGACATAGAATGATCTGGTCTACAGTGGGGAGTGGCCCCGTTTGGGCCTAAGAAGGAAGCGACTTGAACAATCTTTTCAAGAATCTTGCGATCTGGTTGGTGATTGGCATCGTGCTGATGACCGTGTTTAACCAGTTCAATGGCCGGCAGACTGCGCAAAGCCAGATGGAATACTCCCAGTTCATGGAGGAAGCCAAACAGGGGCGAATCGCCAAGGTCATCATTGAAGGCCGCACGCTGCGTGCAACGACGCAGGACAACAAGCAGATCACGGTTTTTACACCGGGTACGCAAGACCTCTGGATGGTCAGCGATCTGATGCGCTATGGCGTAAAGATCACGGCAAAGCCGGAAGAGGAGCAATCGCTCTTGATGAGCATCTTCGTCTCGTGGTTCCCGATGCTGCTGTTGATTGGCGTGTGGATCTTTTTCATGCGTCAGATGCAGGGCGGTGGCCGAGGAGGCGCCTTCTCGTTCGGTAAGAGCCGCGCCCGGATGCTGGACGAATCGACCAATTCGATCACGTTTGCGGACGTCGCGGGATGCGACGAGGCAAAAGAAGAGGTCGCCGAGTTGGTTGACTTCCTGCGCGATCCGTCGAAATTCCAGAAACTTGGTGGTCGGATTCCCAAAGGCGTACTGATGGTCGGCTCTCCGGGCACCGGTAAGACGCTTCTTGCCAAGGCCATTGCCGGTGAGGCGAAGGTGCCCTTCTTCTCTATTTCCGGTTCTGACTTCGTTGAAATGTTTGTTGGTGTGGGTGCCGCACGCGTTCGCGACATGTTCGAGAACGCAAAGAAGCAGGCACCTTGCATCATCTTTATCGATGAGATCGATGCGGTGGGCCGCCAGCGTGGCGCGGGTCTTGGCGGTGGAAATGATGAACGCGAGCAGACGCTGAACCAGTTGCTGGTCGAAATGGACGGCTTCGAGGGTCAAACCGGCGTCATCGTGATTGCCGCAACGAACCGTCCGGATGTGCTGGATCCGGCGTTACTGCGTCCTGGTCGCTTCGACCGGCAAGTCGTCGTTCCGCTGCCGGACATCCGCGGTCGTGAGCAAATCATAAAGGTGCACATGCGAAAAGTGCCTGTTTCGCCTGATGTCGACGCAAACATACTTGCGCGTGGCACGCCGGGCATGTCGGGTGCGGATCTGGCCAACCTTGTGAACGAGGCTGCACTGTTTGCCGCTCGATCGAACAAACGTCTGGTCGACATGGATGACTTTGAGCGCGCCAAGGACAAGATCTTCATGGGTGCCGAACGTAAGTCCATGGTGATCCTGCCAGAGGAAAAGAAGAAGACCGCTTACCACGAGTCAGGTCACGCGATTATTGGTTCGGTGCTGCCGGGGTGCGACCCAGTTCACAAAGTCACAGTGATTCCACGCGGCAGGGCTCTTGGTGTGACGTGGTCGCTTCCGGAAATGGATCGTTTCAGCCTCTATCGAGATCAGATGCTCGCGCAGATCTGCATGTTGTTTGGGGGGCGCGTGGCAGAGGAGCTCTTTGTCGGCAACGTCTCGACTGGTGCATCAAACGATTTTGAACGTGCAACTAGCATCGCTCGCGACATGGTGACCCGCTACGGAATGTCCGAGGCGCTCGGTCCGATGGTTTATGCCGAGAATGAGGGTGAAGTCTTCCTTGGAAGGTCGATTACGACACACAAGAATCTCTCGGAAGCGACACTTCAGAAAGTGGATGCTGAGATTCGCCGGATCGTTGATGAGCAGTACGCTTTGGCGAGAAAGATCCTCGAAGAAAACCGCGACAAGGTTGAGGCGATGACCGCGGCTTTGCTGGAGTGGGAGACTATTGATTCTGACCAAATCGCTGACATCATGGCGGGCCGTCCGCCACGTCCGCCGCACGCCAGTGGGCAGCCGAAACCACCGGTGTCCGATGGTTCTGCGGATTCGACTCCGAGCGCAACGGCGCCTGCCTAGTAAAGAACTCTACACAGAAAAGGGCCGGCTAATCCGGCCCTTCTTTTTTGCATGAACGAAATTCGTCTCGGTTCCTATCGCTTATCCCTCGCGCGTCCGCTGGTTATGGCCATTATCAATGCGACGCCTGACTCCTTTAGCGGCGACGGATTGGCGGGGCGGCTGGATCTGCTCGTCGACAAGGCAAAGCGCGCGATTGATGCCGGGGCCCACATTCTGGATGTTGGCGGCGAATCGTCCCGTCCTGGGTCTTTGGGGGTGTCGGTCGACGAAGAGTTGGCTCGGGTTGTGCCTGTTGTCGAAGCCCTCGCGCCACTCGGTTGTCCAATTTCGGTCGATACGGTTAAGCCGACGGTCATGCAGGCTGTAATCAGAGCCGGCGCGTCTATGATCAATGACATTAACGGGCTACGCGAGCCGGGGGCGATTGACGCTATTGCCGATAGCAACTGCGCCGTGTGCGTCATGCACATGCAGGGTCAGCCTAGAAGTATGCAGGTGTCACCGGTATACGCCGATGTCGTCAGCGAGGTATATTCGTTCTTGAAAGAACGTTTTGATGTGCTCCGACAGGCTTGTATTGATCAGGATCGTATTGTCGTTGATCCGGGCTTTGGCTTTGGCAAGACACTCGACCACAATCTGACACTATTCCGCGCGCTCGAATCATTCCGGGCGATAGGGCCTGTCCTTGTCGGAGTCTCCCGCAAGACGATGCTTGGTCAGATTACCGGCTTTCCCGTTGATCAACGTGTTACCGCAAGCGCGGTCGCGGCAGTCTTGGCGGCCGCCCGCGGCGCGGCGATTTTGAGGGTTCATGACGTGGCGGAAACTGTGGCAGCTTTGAATGTTTGGCGCGAGCTAGGTTTGAATTAACAATAGGGCGCCTCGAAAACCCCGATTTTTATGAAAAAACTTTTAATTCATTGATTCGTATTGAAGTAAATTTAAAAAAAGAGTTTTTTCGAGCCACCCGATAGTAATTCTCGCAAACTCACCTGCATCAACACGGAGAAAGAAGTGGTGCGGAAATATTTTGGGACGGACGGCATACGAGGGGAGCCAAT
>JAJZLD010000194.1 GCA_021803785.1 Pseudomonadota bacterium
CTGTACAAACCCTGCTGCGCCTGGTGCGCAGCGACAGCCATGTGTGGACCGAACGCATCAAGCCCGCCGGTACGCCGGCGGCCGAGGCCGGCGAGCACGCTCACGCCGGCGAAACACATCTGCACCCGTCCGATCTGGCTGGCGCCGCCAAACTGGTGGGCCGCGACAAACAGGGCAAGGTGAGCCTGAGCTTCATTCGTCCTGACCTGAAGACGCGGGTCGACATGAGCCCGCGCGACTACGACGCGGTGGGTTTCGACGGCAAGTGGGAAAGCGCCTGGTCGCTGATCGACCCAGCACTGGTCACGCGCCTTGCACCGAGCAAGCGTGAGAGCACCATCGCCGGTGCCCGCTGGTACGAGCAGCGCGCCAACGGCGAATACATGCGGGTGCTGTGGTCCGATTCGCTGAAGCTTGCGCTGCGCGTGGAATCCGGCCGCGACGATGGCAGCCGCGCGTCGCGCACCGTAGTGAAGCTTGAGCCGCGCGCTGTGCCGACGCAGCCTTGGAACAGCCTCGCCGCATACAGCCGCAAGGACTACACCGACCTGCTGGACTGACCGACCGGGCGGGGCATGCGCCCCGCCTCGCGCAGTTCAGAGTTTGAAGTGGCGGATCTCCGCCTGCAGCTCCTCAGCGAGCGCTTCGAGGTGGCGCGCGGTGCCTGCATTGTCCGCCACCGAGGCGCTCGTTTCTTCCGCCATCTGCGCGATCTGCTCGACCCGTCGCGCCAGTTCAGTGGCTGCACTGCTCTGCTCGCGCAGCGCCATCGAGATATCCGTTACCGCCTGCATCACCTGCCCGGCACCACGATGGATCGCCTGCATCGCAACACCGGCCTCTTCCGTCAACCCGACACCCTGCTCGACACGCTCGACACCGGTCTTCATTGATTCCACCGCGCTGCGCGTGCCACGCTGAATCGCCTCGATCATCTTGGTGATCTCCTGCGTCGACTTGGCGGTGCGTTCGGCCAGCTTGCGCACTTCGTCGGCCACCACCGCGAAGCCACGGCCCTGCTCGCCGGCACGAGCGGCTTCAATCGCGGCATTCAACGCCAGCAGGTTGGTCTGGTCCGCCACTTCCTTGATCACACCGACGATGTTGCTGATCTCCTCGGAGTGCCGGCCCAGCTCTTCCACCACCTCGGCTGCATGCGCGACTGCTTCGGCCACGCCGCGCACTTCGCTAACGACCCGTGTCACCACCGCCGCCCCTTCGTCCGACAGCCGCCCTGCCTCGGTTGCAACGTTGCCGGCATCGTCCGCGCTGCTGCTGATATGCGTGATGCCGACCGTCATCTGTTCGACCGATGCTGCCATGCTGGAAGCGGCGTCCGCCTCCTGCTGCGATGCGGTGGAAATCTCGGAGGCGGAGCGCGCCATTTCCTGCGAAGCCTGCGTCACCCGATCGGCTCCCTCGCGGGTCTTCCGGATCAGGCCCGAGAAGGCGTCGGCCATGTCGTTGAAGCTGCGCACCAGTTGGATCATCTCGTCACGTGTGGTGGCCGGCACTCGCGCCGTCAGGTCTCCCGCCGCCATTCGGCGCGCCTCGTTCGAGAAGTTCGTGATCTGCTCGACGATCGCAAAATAGGCGCCGAGCCACAGCCACATCGCGAACGCGAGCAGCACCGACACACTGGCGAAGTCGAACACCATCGTGCGGGTCATGCGTGCAATCCGCGCGTCGATCAGGGTCGAGATCGTCGGCAGGATCACCGTGAACATCGTGTCGTAGCCCTTGTCGATCGTGCGCGTGGTGAGATCGAAATAGGCTTTCGGGTCGGTCGCAAACGCCGCACTGATGATGTCCTGCTGGATTACGTCGGCGACCTCCTTCACCGCGCCGCCCAACTCGTCGCCGGCGCCCGCGAGCTTGTCACGGGCGTCACCGTGCGCCGCCTTTTCAAGCCCGATCTTGTAGAGCCGCATCTGCGAATCGATCTGGGCCAGCAGCGCCGCCATCTCGATCTTCTGCTGTTCGGAAATCTCCTTCTTGGTCAGGATCGCAGTACCGCGTGCACGGCTCTGCCCGAGGCTCTCAAGCACGCCCGGCAACTTGTTGACGACAGCGTCGATCAGATAGAAAGAGTCGGCCTCCGTATCCAGCATCAAACCGTAGTCATCGGCCACCGTCACCTGAAAGACAAGCGTGTCTGCCAGCAACTGCGTGTGTGCGGCCAGGTTGTCAGGCGGCGCCATCTGCGCCCAACCACCCCGTATCTGCCCCCACTTGTCCTTGACCGACTGCCAGGCCGGGCTCTTGCCAAGCGAGCGTTCGCCGAAGGCCTTGTCGAGACTGCCGATCAACTCGCCGATTTCCTTCTCGCGTCCGGCGCGGGTCTCTTCCAGCGCCTTGTTGCCAGACAGCACCGCCGTCGATGAACCACGATGGATCTGCAATGCGCGAATCAGCTTCTGCGTCTGCTGCAGTCGCTCCAGGCCCACCAGTTCATCGCGCGAGGAACGGATCGAGGCGCTCAGTGACGTGAAGAGGTGGAACATCAGAATCAGGATCGCGAGGGACGTCATGCTTCCCATCACGAGGTATTTCTTCGGGTAACTGAGGCGGTTCATCAGCGAGATTGCCGGACCGAACAGGGCTTTCATGGCTCGCGCACTCCCTTCCGAGTCTACCTCGGATCAATTCAACGGTAAGCGGCATCCGGCGCCGCATCTTGAGTCTGGAATATCCACAATGCGGGGGCGACGATCATTGCGCTTGCGGGCAGGATCTGCTAGCCCGACGCTGGACAGCGGACTTCCCCCCGAGCCGCTTCCGCGGCTTTAACTTTGGTTCACGAAACCCCGCAGTGCAAACCCCGGCGCCGCAGCAGGCCTTAAACTCCCGCCTTCGCTTGCAAACCGCCGCCGCCATGACTGACCTCGCCCCCCGCCTGATTGCCGCTGCCGACACCCTTTCCGCCGCCTGTGATGCGCTGCATTTCGCCGCGCCGATCAGCCATGTGTACAACCCGCTCAACTACGCTCGCGAGGCCAACGCCGAATACCTGCGCCGATTTGCGAAGGGGCGCAAGCGCGTGATCTTTCTCGGCATGAACCCGGGCCCCTTCGGCATGGTGCAGACCGGCGTGCCGTTCGGCGAAATCGCCGCGGTGCGTGACTGGATGGGTATCTCTGGCGGCGTTGTGAAGCCTGCGTCGGAGTCACCGAAGCGGCCGATCGAAGGCTTCGCCTGCACCCGTTCGGAGGTCAGCGGCCGCCGCCTGTGGGGCTTGTTCGCGCAGCGTTTCGGCACCGCCGAGGCGTTCTTTGCCGAACACTTCGTCGCCAACTACTGCCCACTCGCCTTCTTCGAGCAGGCCCGCAACGCCACACCGGACAAGCTCCCGGCCGCAGAACAGGCACCCCTGCTGGCCGCCTGCGACGCGCATCTGCGAACAATGACCGAGATTCTCGAACCGGAATGGCTGATTGGCGTGGGCGCCTGGGCGGAAACTCGTGCACGCACCGCGTTGGCCGGTTTGCCGGTGAAATTCGGCCGAGTGCTTCACCCCAGCCCGGCCAGCCCAGCCGCGAACCGAGGCTGGGCGGAGGCGGCCAGCAAGCAATTGCGCGACCAGGGGGTGTGGCTGGATTGATGCCCTGCAAAACTTCGTCTGGCAAACGAATCGAATCACTGCTAGATTTTGCAGTGCAGCATTCTTCGCCAGCAGGAGTCCCCGATGCGCAGCGTTTTCTCCCACCGCTTCACCGTGCCCAAGAGTGCTATCGACCTCAACGGCCATGTGAACAACATCGAGTACCTGCGCTGGATGCAGGACGTTGCCACCGCGCATTCCGCCTTTTGCGGCTGGGACATTGAGCGCTACATCGAGACGCAGAGCAGCTGGGTGGTGCGCAGCCATCACATCGATTACCTGCGCCCGGCCTACGCGGGCGACGCGCTGACACTGATCACCTGGATCGCCGGTTTTTCCGGCCAAACATCCCCGCGCCGGTACGTGCTGCGGCGCGACACGGACGACCAGATACTGGCCCGCGCGGAGACGCTGTGGGTCTACGTGGACGGGCGCAGCGGCCGACCGGCGGAGATCCCGGAAAGCTTCCGCGAGTGTTTCGACGTGATCACGGACGAAACCTTGGCGCTCGCGATTGCACGCGGGCGCCCGGTGCCGGCCTGATCGGCGCTCAGCACTGCTCAGGCGTCGATCAGCACGTCGACCTTCAGACCGCCCTCGTCGGCGCGTGCGAACGCAAGCTCGCCGCCATGCAGCGCGGCGATCCGACGCACGATCGACAAACCAAGCCCGGCGCCGGTCGTGCCGGCCATCGCCTGGCCACGAACAAATCGCTCACCCAACTGCGCCATCAAGGCCGCATCGACACCCGTGCCAGCATCCGAGACCGAGAGCCGTACGCGCGCACCTTCGCGGCCGAGGCGTAACGTGACATCGGAGGCTGGCGGCGCATGGCGCACGGCGTTGTCGATGAGATTGCGCAGCAGCGCCCGCATCAGTTCCGGCTGCACCTGCGCGGGGAGCTTGTCCGGCGCCTCAAGCGCAAGCTCCACGTCGCGCGTCAGCGCTGCCGCTGCGCGCTCGGCTGCAAGCTCGCGCGCCAACTGAGCCAGATCGACCGACTCGCGCCGCACCGAATCCAGCGCATCCAGCCGCGCGGCGGCCAACAGTTGCTCGACCAGCCGGGCCATCCGCTGCACCCCGGCAAGCGCCTGCCGCAAGCGCGACGCACGAACCGCTTCATCCGGCGCGGTTTCCACCGACTGAATCTGCGCTGCAACCGCCGCCAGCGGGGTACGCAGCTCATGCGCCGCATCGGCCGTAAAGCGGCGTTCGTTCTCGAAGGCCCGCGCGACACGCGCAAAGAGCCCGTTCAGCGCAGCGACCAGCGTGGCCAGCTCGCGCGGCCGCGGCCCTTCGGCCAACGGGCTGAGCTGGTCGGGTGCGCGTTGCTGCAATTCGCCCGCCAGGCGCGAGAGCGGGCGCAGGCCCAGCGCGATGGCGCCCCAGGCGAGCAGGATCACGCCCAGGAAACCGATCGCCAGCGGTGTAAAGCCGTGCTCGCCGATCTCATGCACCAGGCGTTGTCGCACCTCGGCGTTCTGCCCGACGATCACGATGCAGCCGCTTCGCTCGAAGCGGAAGAATCGCCACGCACCGCCGGCCCAACGCGCATCGGTAAAACCCTCGCTGTCCGCCGGCAGCCATTCATCCGGCGCATGGGGGCTGCGCGCCAGCAGACGTGGCTGTGGCCCGGCGCTCCAGACCTGATACACCAGAACCTGGCGGAAGCGCCGCCCAAAGCGGATTTCGCGTGGCGCACCGCCATGCAGCGCATCGGCAGTATCGTCGTCGTGGTCGTCAGCGTCGTATTGCTCACCACTGCGCGGCGCCGCCCCATCGCCCTGGTGCGCCACCGCGACCAGCATCTCGGCCGTCTGCACGAGTTGCCCGTCGAAGAGCTCAGCGGCCTGGCCGGTGGCAGCACGAAACACCAGCCAGCCAATGCCGGCGCCACCAGCGGCCAGCGCCAGCGTCACGATCAAGACGACGCGCGCGGTCAGCGACAGGCGCGGGCTCATGCGCGCTCCACCATGTAGCCGATGCCTCGCAAGGTGCGGATGAAGTCTGCGCCGAGCTTGCGGCGTAGATGGTGGATATGCACTTCAAGCGCGTTGCTCTCGGCACCGCCGTCCCAACCGTACATCGCCTGTTCGATGCGCTCACGGGTAACCACCTGCCCTGCATGGCGCAGCAGCAGTTCGGCGATATCGAACTCGCGCCCGGAGAGTTCGACCTCGGCACCGTTCTTCCACGCACGGCGCGAGGCGGGTTCCAGCGCGACATCGCGGCAAGCGAGGCGCGCCTGCGCATGGCCTGCCGCGCGCCGCACCAGGGCACGCAGGCGGGCGGCAATCTCGCGCAGATCGGCTGGCTTGACGAGGTAATCGTCGGCGCCGGCGTCGAGGCCCGCCACGATGTCCTCCGCGCTGTCGCGCGCGGTCAGGATCAGCACCGGCAGGCGCAGACCTTTTGCTCGCGCGCTACTCAGCACCGCAAGGCCACTGCGGCCGGGCAGGCCCAGATCGAGTACCACCGCGTCCAGGCTCTGCGCATCGGTCGCCAGCGCAGCTTCGGCGGCCACGCCATCGCAGACCCACTCGCAGCGCACATCCAGGTCCGCCAGGCCGTCGCACACCGCCTGCCCGAGCGGCTTGTCATCCTCCACCAGCAGCACCCGCATGGCGCCTCCCATTGATCGTTGGCGGCACTCTCGCCGATACGGCTTAAGCCCCCCTTAAGGCGCACCGGCTGCAATGGGCGTTTGTGTGCGTCAAGTTGTGCAAAAGGGTTGATCAGGTATTCGGTTGATTCCGGGTTGCCGTGGTCGGCGCGCGGGGCGTAGCCCGGAGCGCCGACCACGGCGGCGGCCATCAGGCGGCCAGTC
>JAJZLD010000195.1 GCA_021803785.1 Pseudomonadota bacterium
CCCATCGAGCCATACCTCCGACCATGCGTGGGCGTCGGATTGTCGAACGACCAAGGTGCCGTCAATCGGATTGATTTCGCCGCCTTGGTATCCGGCTACGACGCGGGCGGGCACGCCCGCTGCGCGCATCAAGACCGTGAAGGCATTTGCGAAGTGCTCGCAGAAGCCTTGCCGCGTTTCGAACAGGAAGTCATCCGCGGCGTTTTGGCCGAGACGAGGTGGTGACAGCGTGTAGACGAAGTCGCCCTCGCGCAGGAATCGTAGCGCCGCTGCCACGCGGTCGGCTGGTGTTGCCTGCTCTTGCTGGAGCTTTGCCCCGAATGCAGCGGTGCGCGGATTGCTGCCGGCGGGCAAAGCGAGGTTGACGGCCAGTGTGGCCGGCGAGGCGTCCAGGCCTATTTGGGCGTCGGCATAGCTTGTGATCGGCGCCCGTACGCGGCTGCGTATCGGCGCCCCGGCGAGCAGTACGTTGAAGGCATCGAGTGTCTGACCTTCTCGCGGTGTTGCGTGTTCTAGCGCGAAGAGCCAGCGGTTCTGATGGGGTTCCAGTGTGACCACATAGTCGACCCGTCTTTTCCCCTGCGGCAGCGATGTCGCGCGAACAGTTGGCCTTGCCTGCCATTCAAGCCCGTCAAACTGGCTCATCACCGGGCCGCGGAAGTAGCGTTCTGCTGGCGGGGGAGTCGAGCCGGAGAACTCGACACGAAAGGCAATCTCGCCGGACAGCGAGAGGTCTGCGATCGAGCCGGGGCGCATGCGATCTGACATTCCGGTGGTGGCGCTGGCGCCGTCGGTGGGCATGCCCCAGAGCGGCGTGTCGATGCGCGGGAAGAGCACGAACAGCAGCGCAGCCAGCGGCAGCGCGATGCCCACCATCCGCGCGCTACCGCTGAGGGCCGGCTTTAGAAGCAAGTCGGGCTGTTCAACCCGCAGCAGCGCAGTGAGCGCCAGCACGCAGGCGGCCAGCGCGCAGACGGCGGTCAGCGCGCTCTGTTCGATGAGGAAGTAGCCCAGTTGCACGAAGAAGCAAAGTTGAATCGTGATGTGCGCATCGCGCCGCGTGCGGGCTTCCAGCATTTTCAGCCCCAGCAGCATGGCTAGCAGCGCAAGGCCGGGTGTGCGCCCGAACGCGGTGCCATAGCGCGCAACGGTGGTCGCCACTGCGACCGCCGCGATCACCAGCAACAAGACTCGATTGGGCGGGCGAGCGGGCCTTGCTGCGTGCAGCCGCCAGCCTTGCCACAGCAACGGCAGACTCGCGACCAGGCCGACTTCCAGTGTAAGGTGTGGCAGCAAAGGCAGCAGGGTCAGCATGACCGCTGCGAGGATCCACAGCTGGCCATGGCGATCGACTGGCTCGGATTTACGCATGCTCAGTCACCCCATGGCGGGCGAGTGCTTCGAGTACTTCGCGCAGGTGTGCCGTGCCACTACCGGGGGCGATGTGGCGGCCCGGTAGTTCGAGGCCGAAGCGCTGCTTTGCCTCGTCCGCTTTGAGTGCCCAGGCGCACAGGCGCGAAAGGCGTGCTTCAGTGTCCATTGATGCCGGGCAGTCGGCCCAGCGCAGCCATTGCTCACCGCCAGCCTCGGCCGCAAAGTGCTTAGTCGCCAGCGTGCCGCCGCGTGCGAGCTGCCGCCAGGCGATCCGACGCAGCGGATCACCGTCGCGGTAGGGGCGAAGGCTGTCGAACAACACGCCGTCGCTACCCGGAACCGGGCGTCCTTCGCCATTCCCGTGATGCGAGGGTGCCGGTGGCGGGTCTGTTTCCGGGGTCGGATAGACGAGGCCGTACACGGCGGGTTCGAAATAGCTCCAGGCGACGATCAGCCCGAGCGGATGCCGGGTCTCCAGACGTAGGCGCCCGACCGGGTGCCTGCCTCGCGACTGGGCGGGCAGCGGCAAGCTCAGCGCTTGCGCGCCTCGTGCGGGGATAGAGAAACCAACAGGTGCCGACGCGGTATGCATGATCTCCAGGGACGGCCGTTCGCGCCCCGCTTGCTCCTGCATGACCAGGGACAGCGCACGCGGTTCGCCGGCAAACACGGCGTCACAGCGTCCGCTCTGCAGCGTGACGCCAAGCAGGTTGCGATGCGCTCGCACCATGGAGAGGTGGCCTACGCCGGCCAGCACAAAAGTCAGCGCGAAGCCGAGCGATAAGGTGTAATTGAGGCTCGCCAGCAGCATCGCCAGAAGCAGCAGGCCGAAGCTCAGGCCGGGGCCAGTTGGCAGCACGTAGATGCGTCGCTGGCCGAGCGTGACCGGCAGTTGCTCCGGTGGCCGGCCGCGCAGCATCCAGCGTTGCAGGCGCTCGCGCAGGGTTTGCCGCATCGAGAGGCTCACGCGACAGGCGTGCCTTGCAGGAATTCGGCGACCAGCGCGTCCGGCAGATGACGACCATCCGGCGTGTGCAGGCGATGCGCTGCCACCGGATGCCATACCGCCTGAACGTCCTCCGGCGCCACGAAGTCGCGCCCCTCGGTGAGCGCATAGGCGCGCGCTGCAGCCAGGAGCGCGAGGCCGGCACGTGGGCTCAGGCCAAGCGCGATCGCCGGATGGCTGCGTGTCGCGCTGACCAAGCGCAGCACGTAACGCGCGATCGGTTCGCCAACGAAGACGTCGGCGCAACTGGCCTGTAGCGCTGTGAGGGTGCTTCGGTCGGTGACGCGTGCGACGACACTACGATTTCGCCGGTCACGCCCGGCCAGCAGGGCGAGTTCGGCATCTGCCGGCGGGTAGCCGAGCGCCAGTCGCATCAGGAAGCGATCCAGCTGCGATTCCGGCAGTTCAAACGTACCCGCATGGTGGGCAGGGTTTTGCGTCGCGATAACAAAGAACGGATCCGGCAGCGGATGCGTTACGCCGTCGACCGAGACGCGGCGTTCCTCCATGGCTTCCAGCAGGGCGCTCTGAGTCTTGGGTGAGGCGCGATTGACCTCGTCGGCGAGCAGCACTTCCGAGAACACCGGGCCTGGCCGGAAGGCGAACTGTGCGTTTGCACTTTCCCAGACGGATACGCCGACCAGATCCGCCGGCAGCAGATCGCTGGTGAACTGCACGCGTCGCCAGGCAAGGCCGCAGGCATCGGCCAGCGCATGCGCCAGGGTTGTCTTGCCGACGCCGGGTACGTCCTCGATCAACAGATGGCCCCGCGCAATCAGGCACGCGACTGCGAGCCGGATCTGCGCCGATTTGCCGAGAATGGATTCGCCTACCGCGGCGGCAATGGCATGGGCCAGGGTGCGCGCTTCGGTGATAGGCAGTTTTTGTTGTGGGCTCATGGTGTCGGTCGGATAATATCGGGATGGGGGAGGGTCGTCGCGTTTGGTCGGCCCATTTATTCAGATCAGAACGAGGCGGCGAGGGGCCACATGGCGACCGCATTCATCACGCATCCGGATTGCTGGATGCACAACATGGGGGCCATGCACCCCGAATGCCCGGATCGCCTCTCTGCGATTCAGGATAGATTGATCGCCTCCGGCATCGATTCGTTCCTCAATTTTCATGACGCGCCGCAGGCGAGCATCGAACAATTGTCGCGCGTTCATCCGAAGCGGCATGTCGAGGATCTTATCGGCAGTGCGCCGGAACGCGGTATCAAGCATATCGACCCCGATACCGCCATGTGTCCGCACACCATTCGTGCCGCCCTGCGTGCCGCGGGCGCCGGCGTGCTGGCGACAGATCTCGTGATGCGAAGGGAAGTCGATAACGCATTCTGTGCGGTGAGGCCGCCCGGGCATCACGCCGAGCGCGATCGCGCCATGGGGTTTTGCTTTTTTAACAACATCGCCGTTGCGGCGTCTCATGCGCTCGAATCGCACGGCTTGAAGCGTGTCGCGGTGGTGGACTTCGATGTGCATCACGGCAACGGCACGGAAAGCATCTTCGCCGGCGACGAGCGGGTGCTGATGGTCAGCTTCTTCCAGCACCCCTTCTATCCCTACACCGGGGCGGATCAGCCCGCGGCGAATATGGTCAATGTGCCGGTGCCTGCCGGTACGCGCGGCGATGTTTTTCGCGATATCGTCACAGACGTCTGGTTGCCGGCGTTGCGGAACTTCGCACCGGAGATGCTTTACATCTCGGCTGGGTTCGATGCGCACTACGAAGACGATATGGCGTCCCTTGGACTCGTCGAGGCGGACTACGGCTGGGTGACGCAGCAGTTGCGGCTGTTTGCCGAGCAGCATTGCGGCGGCCGCATCGTGTCGATGCTTGAGGGGGGCTATGCGCTGTCTGCACTGGCGCGAAGTGCGGTTGCTCATATCAAGGCCCTGGCGGACCTTTGACGCTGATTTTCCACGTATGCGCTAGAATCTCGGCTTTGTCTTTGTGGCGGCAAACGCATGATTAAGGGTTCGATTGTCGCGATCGTCACGCCGATGCGTGAGGATGGCAGCCTTGACCTGGCGCGGCTCAAGAGTCTTATCGACTGGCACGTCGCGGAAGGAACCGACGGCATCGTCATCGTCGGGACGACCGGTGAATCGCCGACCGTCAACGTCGAAGAGCATTGCGAACTGATCCGGACCGCGGTCGGACATGCCGCCGGCCGTGTACCCGTGATTGCCGGAACCGGGGCAAACTCGACGGCAGAAGCGATTGAATTGTCGCAATTTGCAAAGTCTGCCGGAGCTGACGCGATCCTTTCGGTGGTGCCGTACTACAACAAGCCCACGCAAGAGGGCCTGTACCAGCACTACCGTACGATCGCCGAAGCTGTGGACATCCCGGTGATCCTGTACAACGTTCCGGGGCGCACCGGGGCGGATATGTCGAACGACACTGCGCTGCGCCTTGCCGAGATTCCGAACGTCGTTGGCCTCAAGGATGCAACCGGGGCGATCGATCGCGCGCTTGATCTGATCCTGCGAGCACCAGCCGATTTCGCGCTCTACAGCGGCGACGATATGACCTCGCTGGCCTTCCTGTTGCTCGGAGGCCACGGCGTTATCTCGGTAACCTCCAACATCGCGCCGCGAGCGATGCACGAAATGTGCGTTGCGGCGGCTGCGGGTGATCTGACTCGCGCGCGTGCGATCAACGCCAAGCTGGTCGGTCTGCATAAGCATCTGTTCTGCGAACCCAATCCGATTCCTGCTAAATGGGCCCTGGAACGTATGGGGCTTATTGGTTCGGGTATCCGTCTGCCATTGACGCGACTGACCGTCGCAAACGAATCCAAGCTGCTCGACGCACTGCGTCAGGCCGGCATTGAGGCCTGAGGAGTCTGCAGTATGTTCAAGCTGCAAAGTTTTGCACCGGTGTGCCTGCTCGTCGTGCTCGGCGCGTGCACGGTTTCAATCAAAGATGTGGGTAAGGTCGACTACAAGGCGGGCGCTCAACAGCGCACAACGCCTCTGGATGTTCCGCCTGACCTGACCAAACCGGGCCGCGATGACCGCTATGCGGTAGAAGGAGAATCGGGCGCAGCGACCCTGTCTGAATATCAGGCGGGGCGTAAGCCGTCTGCAGGCGGTGTGGCACTCGCCTGCGGCCCCGAGGTTGTTCCCGACGTCGCCAAGATGACGATCGGCCGCGCTGGTTCAGAGCGCTGGCTGACGGTACCACTTGCTCCGGCCCAGCTCTACCCGAAGATCAAGACCTTCTGGCTGCAGAACGGCTATGCACTTGTCGTCGATAATCCTGAAGTCGGCATTCTCGAAACGGACTGGCTTGAGAATCGCACGAAGATCAAGCAAGACATCGTGCGCGACACCGTCGGCAAGTTCCTCGATGGCTTGTACAGCTCGCCGGAGAAGGATCGCTTCCGTACTCGTATCGAGCCGGGTACCCAGCCGGGTTCAACCGACGTGTTCATTAGCCACCGTGGGCTCGCGGAGGTGCTCACAGGCGGCGTGGAGAAAGACTCCTCTGTGTGGACCTGGCGCAAGCCGGATCCGGGCATGGAGGCCGAGATGCTTCGGCGTCTGATGCTTTCGCTCGGCGCGTCCGAAGATCGTGCTAGGGAATTGATGGCTGGTTCGCCTGCAACCGACAAGGCGCGTTTCGAGCGTGCTGCTGACGGCGGCGCGGCGCTGATCCTGGCGGGCTCGATCGACGACGCATGGCGTCAGGTTGGTCTTGCGCTGGATCGCAACGGTTTGTTGATCGAGGATCGTGATCGTGACATTGGCCTGTTCGATGTGCGAGTTGCTGGCGCAAAGGTCGAGCAGAAGCAGGGCAGCGGCTGGCTCGACAAGTTGGCATTCTGGCGCAGTGCGCCGGCTGAGCCGGTGGTAAGCCCCGCAGCGCAGCTGAAGGCCGGTGCGGCCTATCGGATCTTCGTAAAGGGCGACGACAAGCGGTCGCTGGTGCGCGTTCTTGATAAGGACGGCAACCTCGACAAGGGTGAGGAGGCCAGCAAGATTCTGAAGTTGCTTTACGAGCAGCTCAAGTAATT
>JAJZLD010000196.1 GCA_021803785.1 Pseudomonadota bacterium
ACGCGCGGCCGGGATGATCGACACTTCGCCGTCCTTGAGACCATGCAAGCGCCGCGCAGCGTCGAGCGGAAGCTGTTCAGCCGGTTTTACGAAGGCGTTGGCAGCGAAGCGAACGTTCTGGGTGCGAAGTACGGCGATCAAATCGTCCATCGATTTGCCTGCATCGAAATGGCTCTTGATCATGTCCTGCTTGCTGCCGTCAGCAACCGCGAGTTCGCGGAAGTTATAGATGCGACGTTCTGCGAACAGTTCGGGGTGTTCGGTGTAGTACGCGGAGATGGCTTGGTCCGTTGGTTTGGCTTGGCCATTTGCCACTTGCTCCAGATACGCGCGGGCAATGACTTCACGTCTTGCGGCTTCGATTGCCTGGACAACGCGCGGGTCACGATCGAGCTTCTTCTGCTTTGCAGCTTGCACCAGGAGGGATTCTTCGACCAGGCGGTCGAGCGCTTGTTTGCGTGCCGCATTGACATCGGTTCCAGGAGGGATGTTCGCCTTGCCCAGCAGACCATTCAGTTGGTGAACGGTCACTTCTTCGTCATTGACCTTTGCAGCAACCTGGCTTGCGCTGGGCTCCTTGGACTTGGATCCGCAACCGGCGAGCACGGCAGCAGCGAGCAGCGCCAAGGCAACGTGGCGAACAGAAACAGCAGACATCGGGACCTCTGGATTGTGACGCCCGGGAAGTCGGGCAAGAACCCACCAATTTGCCAGAAATATCAATGGTGGCAATTTACGTGGGCGCCTGCATCGCACCGAGTGTGAGCTGTGACCCGGTGCGATGCAGGCGGTTGCGCTTAGACGCGAGCCGAACGGCGGCGGGCGATGGCGCCCACCATGCCGATGCCAGCGAGCATCAGCGCCCACTGCTCCGGCTCCGGAACAGCGGCAGTCATGACTTGAAGCGAGTAGTCGTGCGCAGCGATGGATGCGAAGCCACCCTTGGCCGCGTCAGCAGACAGGAGGCTCAGCGCCCAGACGTTGAGTTTCGAAGCGTTGGCGTACGGCGTGCCAGCGAGGTTATAGGTCGAAGTCAGCGACCAGCTATCCGCACCCTTCCTCACACCGTCAAGATCGAAGATCGCGGTCTTGTACGCTGCGCTCTTGGCGACACCAGCGATCGACACGGCGCTGGTCATTGAAGCAAACACTTCGCTGTTCTTCTTCAACAGCGCGTAGTCGCCCGACTGCGACATCTCAAGCGCCTTGAAGGTGTAGCCGGAATCAAGCGTGATTGCGAAGTTCAGCTTGTCGAATGCGAAGTCGGAGTCGCCTTTTTCCGCAACGGCGGACAGTGCATCGGTGTCGAACAGTACCGATTTACCGTCGGCGGAGAGGCTGATGGCGCCGGGGGCAAACGTGCTGCCGTCGAAGCTGACATCGAAACCCTTGCCGTCGAGCGTGGTAACCGCAGCAGATGCGGCGGCAGTGCCAATCACCGCAACAGCGGCGGCGATTATCTTGATTGCAGTAGAACTCATAGGATGTCCTCTGTTGTGTTGGTCGGGCAGCTTCACTTATGCAATCGACGTGCCAGCTGCGACCTGTTTTCGGGCCCAAGTGCAAAAGAGCCCGCCGTCGCCACAAGAACACCGTCAACCGCCAGACTCCGCTGCCTGAAAACCGCTTTGGAGCGCGGAGTCTAGCGAGTGAAGCATTGCGTCGCAACATGACAAAGGTATTGCGCGCGACTTATTACCGCTACTACCATTTAAGCTGTTTATGCGGCCATCTTGCGGGCTTATCAGGCGGATCTTCGTTGGCGTCGTCACGTTTGATCTGATCACCCCATACGGAGTCTGCCGCGCTGCCCCGCACCATCAAAAACCTATCTGCACTGTCACGGTGCCAGTGTGGTCGTCGTAGTCGCGCAAATATCGATTTGAGTCGCGACGTTCGCCGCGATATCCGATGTCCACAAGCAACCAGCGCAGCGCTGCATAACGCAAGCCCAAGCCCCAGGATTGGAAATCGTCTTCCCTGCCAGGAGCCTCGATTTCAATCGGTAGTCCTTCGAAGACGCTTCCGATGTAGCGGCGTTGTCCCGCTTCAACCTGCGCATTCACCGAGAGCTTGCCAGTCACCTCCCAAACCGGCGCAATGCGCAGCGCCTTCGTTACCGCTGCATCGAATTCGTTGTCACCGGCTGCACCCATCGTGCGGTATGCGGTGATGTCGACAACGGTGAAGCCGGCCGGCTCCCAGGTCCATGCAACACGGAAGGTCGGGCCCGAGAAATCGCGGTTGGAGAAGTTCTCATTGCGACGCTCCAAGTAGCCAACGTAGCCCTCCAGACGACTCGCGCCAGTGACAGCCCAAAGCGCCCGAAGCGACCCCATACGCTCGCGGTAGGCAGAGTCAGAGAATGGATTTGGCGTGCGCTCTGTGTAATCAACATTGGTCTGCTGGCCAACGAAATCGAGTCGATTCCCGTAGGGCGTGACGTAGCGCAGGCCGCCCTCTACAGAGCGCCCATCGAGATCATTCCCGCGGTCGAGCGTGTTGCTGTTCCTTGCTTGGTTGACGGTCCCAGTTGCGACAATGTGCCAGTTCGCCATGACGGGAACATCAAGATCCACTCGCACTGCGTCGCGTGTGATGACGTTGCGGCGAGGAATCGTGAGATCGGCGAAGTTTGCAAGCAGAGCCTTCCGTGTCCATGCCAAACCGGTTCGGACCTGGCCTGGGAAGTCGCCGTCCCAGCCTGCCTTGATATCCTGTTTGTCATAATCAAGTTGTGAAAATCGGCTAAACTGCGCTTTTCCGAAATTGAAGTTTCCGTAGAGCCTTTGCCGGCTGAGCGCGGTGTCAAAGCCGAGGTAGGCGTAGCCGTTGGCGATGTTGTCAGACTGGACATCTCCCGACGCTTCGGAATCAACTCGGAAAAGGTTTGAGTCCCTCTGGAAGGTGACTCCCGCACCGTAGCGAAACGGTGTCGGATCCTCCGCCAGCGCATGCGAGGTCAAGACAAGTTGCACGGCGCTCAGGACACTGGCGATGCCACAACGGGCGAATTTCTTGCTTGATATGTTCATCTGATTCTTGGATCGAGTAGTTCGTGTTGAACATGCGACACGATCGAATGTTCACAACACTGGTGTCGATAGTATGACGCTCAGCTTTCAAATTCTGTGCCAACGGATTGTCGCTTAAACGATGCTTGCCCGACTTGAAGCCCAACGCACCCCTCTGCGAAACAACGTCACCCTGGCCGGCGTAGTAGAGACTTTCCTCGACCCGGTGATGGTGGTCGTCACGTTGTTCGCCTCGGCCCTGATTTTCGGGGAGTCGGTGGATGCTGATTATGTGATCCTTTCGCTGATCGCGTTTTCTTTGAGCTTTCCAGGAAATACTTTGCTGAGCGACCCGCTTCGCCGAGTGGCGAAGGATGCATTCCTGAATACGATGATCCTCGCCGGTATCTTGTTGCTGCTTGGATACGCAACCGGCTACGCGAGCTACTTTCCGACTGAAGTGCTGTTTGCGTGGTTCGCTTCGCTGCCCGTGGTGCTGTTTGCTACACATGCCGCGGCCCGTTATTCGATCCCTCGGGTGCTGACGCTTTCTGAGGCGGAGGTCACAGCGGTGGTGTGCGGTTTCAACGACATCGGGTCTCAGTTGTCGTCGCACTTCCTCAGCAACCGTTTCTTGGGCGTAAAGCTGATGGGGTTCTTCGATGACCGCAGCCGTGCTCGTCTGTGCGCCCAAGACGATGTGCAACTGCTAGGTTCGCTGTCCGAGGTCGCCAACTACGTGAAGCAGCACCACATCGATCGTATCTACCTCGCACTGCCGATGGCTACTCAGCCGCGGATTTTGGCGTTGCTGGATGATTTGAAGGACACCACTGCATCCATCTACTTCGTGCCGGACATTTTCGTGACCGACCTGATCCAGGGACGGACCGAGTCGGTCGCTGGCATGCCGGTGGTGGCTGTGTGCGATACGCCGTTCTCCGGATTCAATGGCGTCGTGAAACGGTTCGAGGACATCGTCCTGTCGATCTTGATCCTGATCCTGGTCTCACCGATTCTGATTGCGGTCGCAATCGGTGTCTGGCGAAGCTCGCCGGGACCGATCGTGTTCAAGCAGCGGCGTTACGGCCTCGATGGCAAGGAGATCACGGTCTATAAGTTCCGCTCGATGACTGTCTGCGATGACGGTGCGGTGGTGAAGCAGGCTACACGCAACGATCAGCGGATTACGCCGTTCGGTGCGTTCATCCGCAAGACCTCGCTCGACGAGTTGCCGCAATTCATCAATGTGCTGCAGGGCAGGATGAGTATCGTTGGCCCTCGCCCGCACGCGATTGCACACAACGAGCAGTACCGCAAATTGATCAAAGGCTACATGGTTCGCCACAAGGTGAAGCCCGGCATCACCGGCTGGGCTCAGGTGAATGGTTATCGCGGCGAAACCGAGACCATCGACAAGATGCAGAAGCGCATCGAGTTTGACCTGGAGTACCTGCGCAAGTGGTCGCCGGGTCTAGACCTCTGGATCATCTTCAAGACAGCGCTTCTGGTGGTGAAGGACGACACAGCCTTCTAGGCGCGCGTTAGCAATGCCTGCCAGCGGGCACCGGCGGCGAAGGCTTCGGCGCTCATTGTCTTTGTGGCACGCGCTCAGTTCATTTGGGATGCCTGGTGCGCAGCCAGCAGGCAGTCGATGAAGGTCTGCGCCACGCGTGATGGCTTTGGTGCGTGGCGAACCAAAGCTGCGAACTGAACGTCGTAATTGAACATCTCCGGGCGCAGACGCCGCATCGCGCCATCCTCCTCAAAGCTGCGGGCGTAGTGATCCGGCAGGAAACCGATGAAGCGCCCGGACTGCACGAGCATCGCCACAGCCTCTTGGTCGTAGGCCGAGGCCGCTCGCCGCAACTGCACGTTGTGGCTCAGTTCCATGTTCGGCGAGTGGTAGCCGAGCCCGGCATAGCTTTCGGCACGGACGTCGTCCCAGGTCAGGGTGCCATCGTTTGCCCGAAACAGTCGGTGGTCGCATCCGCAGTAGAGGTACATGCGCTCCGGAAACAGCCGGTGATAATCGAGGCTCGCCGAGCATCGATGCATCGGCGCGATGCCGATCTGATACTGACCATCCATGACGCCACGTTCGATCGCGTTCAGCGGTGCAACGTGCAGTTCAATCGTGACATCGGGTGCGCGTTCTGCGAAGGCCCCCAGAGCTTGGCTCACACGCGCCTGGGGATTGCTAACGATCTTGTCGAACAACGCAATCGAGATTGAGCCAGTCATCCGCTGGTGGATCTCCTCCACACCCGCTCGAAACCTGTCGATCGCGGCGAGTAGCCGCAGGGCGTCGTCATACACCTGCTGGCCCTCGGCAGTCAGCGCAAAGCCGCCCCGCCCTCGCCTGCACAGAACCAGCCCGAGCCGGTCTTCGAGGTCCTTGATATGACGACTCACGGTAGAGACGCCTATGTTGAGTTCAAGCTCCGCCGCTGCGAGTCCTCCACATTCCGCAACTGTTCGGAAGACCCTTAGCAGACGGATATCAAGGTCACTCACTTGGCCGAGCGTTGGCTTCCGTTTCATGGGTGCTTGTTTGCACTATGTGGCAAGTAAACATGGATATATTGCAATTTATCGCAAGCAAGCACTTGGGAGAAGATAGCCACGTCAGAAGACTCGCCAGCTCACTGGAGTTCGCATGAAGATGGAAAGCCTGAACTGCGGCCTGAGTGCCGAACAGCTCGAAGCGCACTGGATGCCCTTTACCGGAAACCGGGACTTCAAGAAGAACCCACGCCTGATTACACGCGCAGAGGGTGCCTACCTGTATGACGCCAACGGGCGACAGGTGTTTGATGGGCTCTCCGGGCTCTGGTGCTCTGGATTGGGGCATTGCCGCCCTGAGATCGCCGAAGCTATCCGACGCCAAGCGGCGACACTCGATTACTCCCCAGCGTTCCAGTTCGGGCACCCTACTGCTTTCGAGCTGGCGCACCGGATCAAGGAGATGGCGCCTGCAGGACTCGACTATGTGTTCTTCACCGGCTCCGGCTCCGAATCCGCCGACACCGCGCTGAAGATGGCTCGCGCGTACTGGCGGCAAAAGGGCAAAGCGAGCAAGACACGCTTGATCGGCCGCGAAAAGGGGTACCACGGTGTCAACTTCGGTGGCATCAGCGTCGGTGGCATTACCGGCAACCGCAAGCTGTTCGGCCAAGGAATCGAGGCCGACCATCTACCGCACACCCAATTGAAGCAAAACGCGTTCTCGCGCGGATCGCCCGAATACGGCGCGCACCTCGCAGACGAACTGCTCAACCTGATTACGCTACACGATGCGTCGAACATTGCGGCCGTGATCGTGGAACCCTTCTCGGGTTCGTCGGGGGTGCGGTAGAT